>DODI01000474.1:0-6133 GCA_003509045.1 Planctomycetota bacterium
TTTCCTCTCTCAAAGCCGCCCCCGCCGCTGCCGTTTCTCCAGGAGTTGTCGTTGAAGTCCTGGTCCATCCAGGTGGATTCAAGCGCGTCGCTGGTGGGGACAAGTACGCGGTGGGGAGCTTCCGGCCCGACGAGCTCGCTGAAGGAGCTGTTGGTCGACACCCCGTAGGATGCGTCAGGCACCTGGGGGGGGAAGGATGGAAAGAAACCTGAGAGGATGGTGGATCCATCAGGGGTAACCAGCAGCAGCTGGTCGCCGTCTCCGTCCAGGCGGAAGTTCGTATGCAGCTCTCCGCCCGGGTCCCGGCGGTCCTTTTCCGAGGCGAAGACCAGCAGGTGCTCGCCGGCAGGAAGGCTGACGGCGGGGAAGCGCCACTTGTCGAGGTTGTTGGGATCGTCTGTCAGGAAGTGCCCCTCGAGCTCATAGGCTTCGGCTCCTGAGTTATAGAGCTCGATCCAGTCAGGATGGCTGCCGTCTTCGTCTTCGAGATAGTTCTGGTTGGAGGCCATGAACTCGTTGATGGCCACCCCGTCTCCCCGGACGGTGAGTGGAAGCAGCGTCACGAGTACCGCTGCGAGGATTGTAAGGAACGGCATCGCGTTCCGAGTTGCTGTCCTGTTCAAGTTTGTCTGTCCTGTTGATCTGCGGCTCGGTATCCCCGGCCGAGTGGAAAGAGCGCCAGGCTGTTCCTGACGCGAATTGGATGTTTCTGAACTGCCTGGGGCCTATTTTATCACCCGGTTTTCCGGGAAGCCACGAATTCGGGATGGTGCCCGGGTATGTTCAGCGTTTTTGCCAGGGAACGGTTCCGTAGCGCTGGAGCTCACGGCGAAGGCGCGCTGAGAGATCTCTGAATACTCCGCGCTCTTTGCCGGCGAGGTTCGTGGCCTCGAGCGGGTCGGCTTCGAGGTTGTAGAGTTCCAGGGGCTGGAAGGGGCTGTTCTGCAGGAGCTTCCAGTTCCCCCAGCGCAGAGCCTCGATCGTCTTGCCGCCGTAGGCTGAGCCTCCCTCCCTGCGAATGAAGTAAACCTCTCGCCTGGCTTCGGATCGTTTCTTTCCCACCAGCTCGCTGAGAAAGCTCACTCCATCGAAGGGCTCATCGGAGGTAACCGAGAGGGCATCGAGAAGAGTCGGGAGGATGTCCATGGTCAGGGAAACTCGCTGAGAGCCGCTGCCGGGAGCGATTTTTCCAGGCCAGGAAGCCAGCGCCGGCACCTTGATGCCGCCTTCGTAGACGGTTCCTTTGCCGGCCTTGAGCGGGCCATTGTTGGCGCCGACATTGACCTGTCCCCCGTTGTCGGAGGTGAAAATCACCAGGGTGTTTTCTGCCTGGCCGGTTTTTTCGAGGGCGTGGAGTACCTTGCCGATGCCGTGGTCCATGTGCTCGATAAGAGCGACCAGTTTTGCCCGCTTGCCACTGATCCCGGGTTGTCTCTTGGTGATCTTCTCGACCCATTCTTTCGGAGGCTGGATCGGGGTGTGGGGGGCGTTGTAGGCGAGATAGAGGCAGAAGGGCTCCTTCTTTTCCTTCCTGGAGAGAATGTAATCGACCGCCCAGTCCGAGAAGAGATCGGTAGCATGCCCCCCGGGGTCGATGGTCTCGCGGCCCTTGCGCATGTAGTTGATGTTGTGTCGGCGATGCTTGTAGTAGTCGTCCATCATGTCGCCGAGGAAGCCGTGGAAGAAATCAAAGCCGCGTGAGAGGGGATGGTTTTCTTCCATGAGGCCGAGGTGCCACTTGCCGACGATGGCGGTGTGATACCCGGCCTTTTTAAGAAGCCCCGGCAGGAGCCTGGCATCCTGGCGCAGGTAGCCCCAGTTGTTTGTCGCGTGCGTCCGGATGACTCCGGGCACCCCGGCCATCGCCGGGTACCGTCCGCTCAGGAGGGAGGCCCGGGTGGGAGAGCAGACCGGGCAGTTGGCGTAGAAGTTATCGAAGCGCATTCCCCTCGCGCCAATCCCGTCGACATTCGGGGTCCGGATGTCCTTGCCTCCGTAGCTCGACAGGTCTCCGTAGCCGAGGTCATCGGCGAGGATGATGAGGATATTCGGGCGGTCTGCGGCGGCCCCGACCGCCGAGCACAGCAAGAGGACGGCAAGAAATCCCACGAACATTCTCAGGGGCGGCAGCTTCGTTTCTGGGTAATTCATCTCAGGCGCGCTTCGCCCACTCGGACTTCATGAAGCTGAGAGAGTCCCGGGCCAGCTGCTCCTCGCTCTCGTACATGCGGCGCCAGATCTTGGTGGCGGCCGCCAGCTCGGGCAGGGCGAGCCCGAAGGCCTCGACCATCATCCAGCCCTCGTAGCCCGTCTCCTTGAGCGTGTCGAAGGTGGTGTCCCAGTCGACGTGGCCGGTGCCGGGCGTCGAGCGGTCATTTTCGGAGATGTGTACATGCACGGTGTGCTCGCTGCAGGCGCGGATGGCGTCGGCGATCCCCTTCTCCTCGATATTGGCGTGGAAGGTGTCGTACATCATCTTGCAGTTGGGATGGTCGACGGTCTCGATGAAGCGGGCGGTGTTCTCCGCCGTGTTGAGGAAGTAGCATTCGAACCGGTTGAGATATTCGACCGCGAGGGTGACGCCGCAGGTCGCGGCGTGTTCAGCCACAGCGCGCATGCTGTCCGCGCCCCAGGATAGCTCGTCGGCGGTCGGACCCGCGCCGCTGAAGATGCCGAGCGCGGAGTGGAAGGGACCGCAGAGAAAGTCAGCTCCAAGCGCCTGGCAGCAGTCGAGCGCCTGCTTGTTGAGGTCTACCCCGGCCGCCCTGACGGTCTCGTCCGGACTGATCGGGTTGTCCTCTTCGTTGCGAACGGTCACAGCTGTTCGTTCGAGCCCGAGCTCATCGAGCTTTTTTCCGAGAGCGGCGCATTGGCCTACATCGTAGGCGAAGAGGGGGATCTCCACCCCGTCGAAGCCGGCCTCTTTCAGCATATCGAGCACCGGGTAGTGTTCTTCCTCGATGCCTCCGCTCCACAGCAACAGGTTCATGCCAAACTTCATTGTCTCGTCTCTCCGAACTCGTGAGTTTCTGGTGGCTACCGGTTCCGGGCGGCCGTTCCGCATCCGGGAACTGCATAGTTAACTACGAACGCCGCTTTTATGGCTACTGTGATTTTCCCGGCCAGTCCCGGATGCTGGCTTCAGATGGTTTCTTCGGGTTCAGCCAGGATGTCGTGAAGCTGGTCGGCGGAAAGCTCGAGCTTCTCGAGGTAGTGAGTATGGCAGACCGGCAGGTAGAGCTCTTCGCAGCCCAGGGTCCTGGATGGGCCGGCGAGGGTCGGCTTGCCATCGACGGACTTGAGATTGAAGACCGCCTTTCGATTGCAGCAGGCGCAGGTGGTCTTGATCTCCTCGATGCTGTCGGCCAGCTCGAGCAGCCGTCTGCTTCCCGCGAAGAGATGGGTCCGGAAATCGTTGCGCAGGCCGTAGCAGATAACCGGGATGTCCCTTGCCGCCGTGAGCTCACGCAGTTGGTCGATCACGAACGCGGAGACGAACTGGGCCTCATCCACCAGGACGCAGCGGCAGGAGTCAAAGAGCTCTGGGGGGAGCTCGGTTTGATTTTCGAGCAGGAGATCGGCTTCGCGTTCGAGTCCAGCCCTCGAGGCGACGCGGGAGGCGCCGAAGCGGGTATCGACGGAGGGCTTCATCACGACAACGCCCTTGCCTTGCCGCTCGTAGTTGTGGGCGACTGCAAGCAGGTTGAGAGTCTTGGCGCTGCCAACCGTGCCATAGCGAAAATAGAGTTTTGCCATCGTTTCTCCTGGCCCGTTCAAGCGGATTCAAGACTCTATCGCTCTCTCTGCCGGGGGCGCAAGAAAATAGCCCCCTGGTTTATCCGCAGGGAGGGTAGCCGGAGCAGTCGTTCGTCTCTGGGTCGATTCCGCAGATCGGGAACGGTGCCGGCGGGCCTTCCTGCCCGAGGAAGAGGAAGCCCAGGAGGCTGATACCATCGGTGATGTCGACGCGGCCATCCCGGTTGGCATCTCCCGCCTGGGAGCAGCTCGAATCAGGATTCCCGAGGAAGAGGAAATTCAGCAGGGCGATGGCGTCAGTTATGGAGAGCGATCCATCTGTGTCGAAATCTCCGCGCACAAACGGGGTTGCGCCGGCCGCTGTGTTTTCCGTTTCGATAAAGAGCACGAGCCCGTCATGGTCCGAGGCGCCGAGGGCTGTCGTTGGGTCGTTGTCCCTGCCGGCTGGAGCATCAGCGTTCGAGCGGCCGTATTGAGCGCCCCGGGTCAGCTTCCTGAGCGCCGAAGAGGTCAGGATGTGGTCGATCGCCTGGGAGTTGCCGCGGTTCACGGTCGAGTAGCGCTCGAGAGGCTCCAGGTCGAGGACATGGTTTCTCAGCGCCGGCTCTACGGCGAGCTCGCCTGGCAGCAGGGCGCTTCCTTCCTCCTCGAGGCCGGTGATGATGCCGAGGACGTCGACATATCCATCGGTGAACTCGAAGGCGTTGAAGTCGCCGGCGACCACCAGGTTGATGCCCGGGGTCTCCTCCTGCAGAGACTGGACCGCCTGGGCCACGAACCGGGCCTGGGCAAGCCGCTTGCGCCTGACGAAATTTCCCTGTGAGGGGTCTTCGATGTTCAGCAGGGAGCGAAGATGCAGGTTCAGAACGGTCAGCGGGAACGGTTCATCTGATCCGAGGTAATAGCAGGTCAGCACCTGGGGCGGTCGCGAGAAGGTCTGCAGGTCACGTCCGCCGAAGCGGAAGGTCTCCTCGAAGCCCAATGGCTCTACGCTCTCGACCTCTACGGTGTCCTTGACCAGCAGGCCGTTGTTGCGTCCGCCGGGGTCGCTCCCTGTTTCCAGGTAGGGCGTGTAGAGCGCGGTGTCGTCATCGAGCAGGATCCGATCGGCCAGGTTCTGAAGAACAGCCAGGTTCTCGGCCTCCTGGACGCAGAGGATGTCAGGCTTCCTGAGAATCTCTCGAATCAGCAGGGAGTGCTTGGCGAGGCGGTTCTCTTCTTCGCCCGCGTCGAGAATTACCTCCTCGAGCAGCGGGTCGTCGATGGAATCCATGAACTGGTAGAGATTGAGGGTCGCAATGGCGAGCTCTCCGGCATTCCTGAGCCTGACGGGGACGACCTCCGTATTGTCATCTAATTCGAGAATCTCGGGGTGGAGGCGATAGCGGCCGTAGCGAAAGGCTATCGGGCCGCGGCAGAGCTTGATCACCGCTCCGGGGGCCGGATCGGCACCTTCAAGGCCCATGGCGTCGGGGTCCACTTCGAAGATCTCAGGGTTTCCATCCCAGGTGGGCAGCCCCGGCTCTCCGGGGAAGAGGAGCCCGGGTTCGCGGTAGGGCCTCTGTCCTGCGGCCACGACGAGACAGTTGCCGTAGCGGTCAAGGGGACTGACCACCATGCCGCCGCTGAACTCGATGAGCATGTTCTCAAAGCGCTCCAGCTCATTCTCAGGCTGGGGCCGCTGCGGTGAGGGAAGGGTGTCGTCGAAGATGACAGGATCCGGCGGCTCCTGGGCGGTGAGCGTGGTGGTGACCCGCGGGTTGCTCAGCTCGGTCCAGTCGAAGAACTCCTGGACTGTGCCGACAACGTCTACCAGGTCACCGGCCTGGACATCAGGAGGAGCGTCGGTGTAGACGAAGATTCCATCCGAGGTCTCGGGGTCGCCATCGCTTCTCTCATCAGGCGTCTGCAGGAAGAAGCCGTTCCAGATCACTCCAGTCACTACGTTGTCCCTGGTCAGTACGTTTTCTCCCTCCAGGGGAGAGGACATGCCGGGACCCTGGATCTCCCAGATCTCGATGCTGTCGGGCACGCCGGCTATCTCCGGGCAGCCCTGGAATCGGACTCCGTCAAGAAGCGTGCCGGGGGAGAAGCTCTCGCCGCCGCTGCCGTCGGCTTCCGAATGGGGCAGGAAATCTCCTTCCAGGTCAGGTGAGCGAACCAGGGACTGGCCGGCGGCGTCAGCGCCGGAATAGGTGACCAGGGCAAGTGTCTCGCCGGCCTCGTTGGAAAAGGAGACGGTGTCGCCGTCACCATCGAGGTCGAGCGTGCCTGATGAGGCGGCCTGGATGAGCGCGCCGCTCTCCGGCAGGTCCGCGCCGCCTTCCCCGAAGACCACCACAGCGCAGTTGTTCGCGACGATCGTTCCCGGGAGGAA
>DODI01000349.1:0-2501 GCA_003509045.1 Planctomycetota bacterium
AGGTTGATGGATTTCTTCATCTTGTAGCGCTTCGGAGAAGCCCTTCGTGCATCAGGCTTCTTTTCTTCCGCGCCCAGGCTCCCCCCGGCGGCGGATGCTCCGGCCATCACCGCCGCGAGCTTGATGGCGCTGCGACGGGAGATTCCCTCGTTGGAAGCCTCTGGGGCTCCCCATGGTGGTGTCAGGCTGCTCATTCCCTCTTTATACATCCTGCCCACTGCCAGTAAAAGCCCCACATCGCAAAGGAACGATCATTGTCAATGAAAGCACCCGCCCGCCTGACGGAATCCTGGAAAACCGGCGGGAGGAATTCCGGGTAACTCTCATCTCCTCCGGGATACAGCGGGCTTATCCGCCAACCAGCTCAGCGCCCGGTAACTTCACTCGAAACCAGCAGGTCATCGAGCACGGAGAAGATCTTCTCCTGGACATCCTTCTTGTAAAGATTGCCCGTGTGCCCGCCTCCAACAAAAACCTCCAGGCGCTCGCTGAAGGTTGAGCCGAGCCAGTCCTGGTCGTCGTCGGAGAGCAGGAAGTCGTTGTCGGAGGTGAAGACAAAGGCCTCCTTATTATCCCGCAACGAGTTCTCCAGGGAACGCAGATCCCCCCGAGCGAAAAATTCTTTGTCTTCCTTCAGGCCAGGCTCCTTCCGCAAGATGCCGGGAAGGACAAATGCGTAGAAATATTCCATCCAGGAATAATCGCTGATCTCGCGGTAGGACGCCGTCTGCTCCCAGGCACTCATTTCAGTCAGCAGAACTCCGGTGGGGTTTCTCCGCTGGCTCTCGTGAATGACCGAACGCAGCACCAACCTGTACTCCAGCCCAATGAGGAAGCGTGACTCCTCGCGATCAAAGGGAAGCTCTGCCCCGACCTCAACCTTCAAGGTCTCGTCCGCCAGCGCCGCGGCCTTCCGCAGGGCTTGCAGCATGCGCTGCTCTCTCTCCGCTTCTGGCCAGGCGTTGACGGCCTGATACATATGGTCAAGCCGGCCGGCGCCGTAGCTGAGACTCACGGGCGGATTGATCGCGACATAGCGATCGAATGCCGCGACTTCCGAACGATCCTCCGAAGCGAGGAAGAGAGCGTGGTAAGCTCCCATCGACACTCCCATCAGAGCCTTCCTGCCGGTAAAGCGGGTGGGGTAGGCGCCGAGCAGATCGGAGTGGACCAGGTCGAGAGCCTTCCTGATCTCCGGAATATCTTTCGGCGGATAGCCGGGAACCTGCTGGGTAGAGGCCGTCGCCATGAACTCCGGATGAAATGAGCTGCTGAGAACCACCACCGAGAAGCCACGCTTGTAGCCCATCTCCGCCAGGGCTATCGTTCTCTCGTTCTCGCGATGGGATCCGAGGCCGGGCAGGATATAGAGCAGCGGAGCGGCTCCCGGCTGCAGCCAGTAGCTATAGGGAAGCCATTTCCCCGTCGCCGGAACAAACACCTCGCCCGCCTCACCGGCCCGCGCGAAACCACGGTCGGAAAGCGCCAGGTAGAGAGCCATCAGGGTGTCATCTGGCGGCGACTCCGTCCCCGCGACCTCCACGCCGGCAACCCGGGCATTTCTCTGAATGGACCAGAAAAAACGGGAGGCCTCGTAGGGATCGGACGAGGCCCGCACCAACCTTAAGATGTCCTCAATTCCATCACAGCGGGAGTTGATTCCGAGAACGATAAATCCCCCCGGAATCCAGTTGGTAGGAGTCAGGGCGAAATTAAAGATCTCGCCGGCCCCATCGCGAACCGAGCTCGGACCGAAGTAGGGCAGGTTCAGAAAGATGCTCGAATCCCACCCCCAGGCGGCCAGGGCAAGGCCAATATCCTCCGGAGTCGGCCTCTCGATTCCCAGGTCAGTGGCCGGATCAAAGATGCCCGCCAATCCAATGGTTCCATTGACCAGGAACCGGGAGGTCTCTATCCCCGCGGTCAGGAAATCACCCTCCATGGCATTCGCCACAAAGCGCTTGGGATAGGCCATCGTGTAGGTGAAGTTGCTGATTCGCCTTCGAACCCGGGGAGGAACGAGAAAGCGATGGGCCGTACTCATGGGAGCCACGAAGTAGTTCAGGAAAACAAAATTCGCCGCTCCTACAGCGCGGTTAAAGGGCTCTATGGGATCACCCAGGATCTCGACGGGCCTGGGCTCATCCAATTGGAAATAGATATGGCCCGGCCCCCTGTAGTCACTCCAGTCCCGTCTCTCCGTCTCGATCGTGCTGCATGCGCTCATGCATACAAGAAGAGACAGGCAAGTCGATATGTTGAAGATTCTACCCATCATCGAGACACGCTACCTCAAGGGGAACAGAACATGATCTCAAACGCGATCCCCGGTCAACCCTCCGAGCGATCAGACCTGTCCGAATTCACCGGACAGCCAACCTGAATTATAAAAGACGAAGAGGATCCTACCAAGCCGTCACTCAAGAAAGCCGTAAACAGTGACCGTAGAAGCATTCGAGTGCCTGCAGGAAAAGAAAAAATGGCGGAGAGACTGGGATTCG
>DODI01000349.1:2812-3172 GCA_003509045.1 Planctomycetota bacterium
GAGAGACTGGGATTCGAACCCAGGGACCCCTTGCGAGGTCAATGGTTTTCAAAACCATCCCGTTCGGCCGCTCCGGCATCTCTCCGCTGAGTACTTTCCGACGGCTCGTTCAATGCGGATTGTGCGAAACTGCCCGTCTCATTGCAAGAACGGCTGGCAAAGAGAGAAAAAATGACCGGCCGAGGGCTGGAGGCTCACCGGCCAGAAATCAACCGCAGGCCCCGTTGGGCGAGCCGGGATCGCCTTTCTTCCCTTCCCTCCCCCGCCTCTCCCTGAAGAAGCTCTGCAGCAGCTCGGTGCTCTCATCTGCCAGAATCCCACCCTGGACCCGGGGGAAATGATTGTTGGCGCTATTAGCCA
>DODI01000511.1:0-5560 GCA_003509045.1 Planctomycetota bacterium
AATCGAGCACCAGGACTTCGAGGGGCACAAAGGCGGCGCCAACGCCAGCATACCCGGGGTCACGGGCAAGGCGATCCGGCTCAGTGGCGATGACGAGTACCACCTCAAACAGGGCAACTTCAAACGTTCAGCCCCCTTCTCGCTCGCTCTCTGGATGAAGACCCCGGAGATCAAGGACCGGGCTATTGTATTTCATCGTTCGCAGGCCTGGACGGACGCTGGCAGCCGCGGCTACCAGCTGCTTATCGAGAAAGGAAAGCTGAGCTTCTCCCTGATCCATTTCTGGCCAGGCAACGCCCTGCGCATTCGCACCCGGGTCCCCTTCACGGTGAACAAGTGGGTCCATGTCGCAATCACCTACGATGGGTCCAGCCGGGCCGATGGCGCTCGGCTCTTCCTCGATGGCGTCCCCACTGACTGCGAGATCGTGCGCGACAATCTCTTTAAAAACATCAGCGGCGGAGGACGCAAGAGCATCACCATCGGCGCCCGCTTCCGGGACAAGGGTTTTTCCGGGGGAGAGCTCGACGAATTCCAGGTCTTCAACCGGCAGCTCTCAGCACTTGAGATCGCCCAGGTACATGATGGCAAGAGCCTCCGGGATGCCCTCGCAAAATCGAGAGCCTCTCTCGACGCCAGCTTGGTTGAAAAGCTCCGCGAGTACTACCTCCACACAACGGATGACGCCTGGAAGAAGGGCCTGGAACAGGTCCGCTCCCTGCGAGAGGCTCACAATAACATTATCAACGGCACCACCGAGATCATGGTCATGCGCGAGACCGGCAAGGTGCGCCAGACCCACCTGCTGGTCCGGGGAGCCTACGATAAGCCAGGAGCTCCCGTGGAAGCCGGAACGCCAGCCATCCTCCCCGCCATGAAGCAGCAAGGCGCAGCCAACCGTCTCGGACTCGCCCGCTGGCTAACGGCGCCCGAGCACCCGCTGACATCGAGGGTGATGACCAATCGCCTCTGGCAAATGTGCTTTGGCCGCGGCCTGGTCAGAACCACCGAGGACTTCGGCAGCCAGGGGCAATCGCCCAGTCACCCGGGCCTGCTCGACTGGCTCTCGCTGCGTTTCATCGACAGTGGCTGGGACATTCGGGAGATGCTGCGAACCATCGTGACCTCTGCGACCTACCGCCAGGACTCGAAAAGCTCCCCGGCACTGGCCGAGAAAGATCCTGAGAACATCCTCCTGGCCAAGGGACGTCGCTACCGACTCCCCGCGGAGGTTATCCGCGACAACGCCCTCTCCTCCAGCGGGCTCCTTGTACGAAAGATCGGCGGAGCCCCGGTGCGCCCCTACGAGGTCGCGGTATCCTTCAAGCCCCTGAAGCGGGACAAGGGAGAGGGGCTCTACCGCCGCAGCCTCTACACCTTCTGGAAACGCACGGCCCCGGCACCGGTCATGATGTCCCTGGATGCCTCCAAGCGCGAGGTCTGCGCTGTGAGACGGGAGAGAACAGCCTCACCCCTGCAGGCCCTGGTGCTGATGAACGACCCGCAGCTCGTAGAGGCGGCAAGGATCCTCGGCCAGCGGCTCCTGAAAAAACACGCTGAGAACAGCGCCGCCATGCTTGGTGAAATGTTCCGAATGCTGACAGGCCGAAAGCCGGGCGATAACGAAAAGAAGATCCTCAACCGGCTCTACAAGGAACAGCTCGATTTTTTCCAGGCGAATCCTGAACAGGCTAAAAACTTCCTCAAAACAGGCGATGCAGCCGCGGACAAGGAGCTGGCTCCCGCCCGGCTGGCCGCCGCGGGGGCGGTCGCGAATGTTCTCTTGAACTTCGACGAAGCTGTCATGAAAAGGTAGTATGAAGACATGAAACCTGAGATCTGCACGGGCTACGATTCCTCCCTGGGCATGAGCCGGAGACGTTTCCTTGACCGCTTCGGCATGGGGCTCGGCTCCATAGCCCTCACGGACCTGCTGCGCGCGAATGAACAGCGCGCCCTTGGCGGGGTTCTTCCGACCACGCACGTTCCCCCCAGGGCCAAGCGCGTCATCTACCTCTTCCAGAGCGGCGGCCCATCCCAGATGGACCTCTTCGATCACAAGCCAATGCTCAAGAAGATGCAGGGCCAGGAGCTGCCGGATGAAATCCGCAAGGGGCAGCGCCTGACCGCGATGAGCGGCAACCAGGCGAGCCTGCCGCTGGTCGGCAGCCCCTTCAAGTTCACCCGGCATGGACAGGGCGGCACCTGGATGAGTGACCTGCTTCCCCACACAGCCCGTATCGCCGATGAGATCTGCGTCGTCAAGAGCCTCTATACCGAGGCCATCAATCACGGACCGGCGGTAACCCATCTCCAGACGGGCTCCCAATTTCCCGGCCGGCCCAGCATGGGCTCCTGGCTGAGCTACGGGCTCGGAACCGAGAACGCTGAGCTGCCATCCTTTGTCGTGCTGGTGACGAAGAACAAGGGAGGACAGCCTCTCCTGACCCGGCTATGGGGAAGCGGCTTCCTTGCATCGCGTTACCAGGGTGTCCGTTTCCGCTCCGGCAAGGACCCGGTCCTCTACCTCAACAATCCCGCCGGCATCGACAACGCGAACCGCCGCCGAATGCTCGACCGTCTGAAGGATCTTCACCAGGCCGAACTGCAGAACAACTCCGACCCGGCAATCGAAGATCGAATCTCCCAATACGAGATGGCCTTCAAGATGCAGACCTCGATTCCGGAGGTTACCGACCTCTCGACGGAGCCTGAGTACATCTACAAGGAGTACGGAGAGGAATCCCGAAAGCCGGGAACCTTCGCCGCCAATTGCCTCATGGCTCGTCGGCTCGCGGAGCGCGGCGTTCGCTTCATCCAGCTTTACCATCCGGGCTGGGATCAGCACGGCGGTCTGCCAAAAGGCCTGGCCGGCCAATGCAAAGAGACCGACCGGGCCTCGGCCGCCCTGGTGTTGGATCTCAAGCGCAGGGGACTCCTCGAAGACACCCTTGTCATCTGGGGCGGTGAGTTCGGACGCACCAACTACTGCCAGGGAAAGCTCTCCGGCAACTTCGGCCGCGACCATCATCCAAGGTGTTTCTCGCTCTGGATGGCAGGCGGCGGCGTACGGGGAGGAACGAGCTATGGAGAAACCGACCCGTTCTGCTACAACATCGCTGCAGACCCGGTACACGTTCATGATTTCCACGCGACGATCCTTAACCTGCTGGGAGTTGATCACGAGAAACTGACCTTCAAGTACCAGGGGCGTAACTTCCGCCTCACAGATGTCCATGGACAGGTCATCAAGGGGATCCTGGCCTGATCACTGCAAGTAGAAACCTTGCCGTGATCGCCCCCGCCGGCGAGAGAGACAAGCGGGGGATCATTTCCAGCCTGCTACACTCCCCTGCGACTGTGGAACCCGAACGCCCAACGGGATATCCTATAGCCCTGACAGTATTCATACCCAGGCGAATCAACAACCGCAGGAGTCACGAATATGACCCGGTACGCCATTTTTATTCTCACAATATTCCTGGCCGGTTTGAGCGCCGGCTGCGCGAGCTCACCCGTGGGCAAGACAGCCATGCTTAAACTGCATACCCGCTCCATGGAGCGGGCTCCCGGAACGAAACAGAAAGACGGCAGCTACAGGCCTGTCCTCAAGACAGTCCAATGGGCTCCTGAGAAAACGGCGCTGGTGATCTGCGATATGTGGGACCGCCACTGGTGCAAGGGCGCGGAGGCTAGGGTAGCGGAGATGGCCCCGGAGATGAACCAGCTGGCTGAAACCGCCAGGAGCCTGGGAGTCCAGATCATTCATGCCCCGAGTACCTGCGTTGATTTCTACAAGGACACCCCGCAGCGCAAACGCGCCATAGCCTCGGCTTTTTCCAGCGCCCCGGTAGAACTCTCCAAGAAAGAGCGCTGGGGGACGGCCTGGTGCTGGCCCCAGGATGAACGCGAGCCGGCCATGCCGATCGATGACTCCGACATGGGCTGCGACTGCAAAAAGAAGTGCGAGATCGTCCCTCCCTGGACCCGCCAGATCAAGACCATCGACATCAGGGAACCCGACGTCATCACCGACAACGGACAGGAGGCCTACAACCTGCTGAGCGAAAAGGGAATCGACAACGTGATCCTGATGGGCGTGCATCTCAATATGTGCGTTCTCGGCAGACCGTTCGCGATCCGGCAGATGGTCAACGTAGGAAAGAACGTTCTGCTCATTCGCGACATGACCGATACGATGTACAACTCCCAGAAGAAGCCCTTTGTGAATCATTTCCGGGGTACGGACCTGGTTGTCAAGCATGTAGAAAAATACTGGTGCCCCACGATCGAAAGCACCGATTTCATGGGCGGCTCGCCCTTCCGTTTCAGGGAGGATCCCCTGAATGGAAAGAACTAACCGAGGACGCCAGAGCCGGCGCGCCCCAGACCGCCTCCCATTCAAATGAATCAACCGAGCATCCCGATCATCAAGGACCTCGTGCTTGTTGGCGGAGGACACAGCAACATCGCCGTACTCAAGATGTTCGGCATGGATCCCATTCCGGGTGTCCGCTTGACCCTGCTGACCCGGGACGTACACACCCCCTATTCGGGAATGCTGCCTGGTTTCATCGCCGGACATTACGATTTCGATGAGGCCCACATCGACCTTGGCCCCCTGTGCAGATTCGCCGGCGCGCGGCTCTACCACGACTCCGCTGTCGGCATCGACACGGAAAATCAAAAGGTCATTTGCGCGAAACGGCCCGCGGTTCCCTACGATCTTCTCTCAATCAATATCGGCTCAACTCCCCGTTTAGCCAACATCGGAATTGCGCAAGACGAGGTGGTGCCTGTCAAACCCATCAGCAATTTCGTAAGCCGCTGGGAAATGCTCAAGAGCAGGATCCTCGAAGCTGATCGGCCATTTCGAATAGGCACGGTAGGAGCGGGCGCCGGCGGGGTTGAGATAACCCTCGCCATCCAGTACGCCCTGAAACAGCTGCTTGGAGAGGCCGACAAGATTGAGCTTGAGCCTGAGTTTCATCTCTTTTATTCAGAACCCGAGATCCTTTCATCCCACAACTACAAGGTCAGGAAGCACTTTGAGCGGGTGCTGAAGGACAGGGGAGTACAGCTCTATCCCGGCAATCGGGTCGAATCCGTAAGCGATGGACGATTGCGCCGAGAGGACGGCATGGAGGTGCCGCTAGATGAAATCCTCTGGGTGACCGATGCGGCCGCCCCAGCCTGGCTTGGAGAGGCCGGGCTGGATGTCGACGAAGACGGCTTCGTGAAGGTCACCGATTGCCTGAACTCTCCCTCTCATAAAGACATCTTCGCCGCCGGCGATATCGCGGCCGTCATCAACCATCCGAGACCCAAGGCCGGCATCTTCGCCGTCCGCCAGGGAATGCCGTTGGCTAAGAATCTTCGGAATGCGCTCCTGTCGAGAAAACTGAAGCCCTTCATTCCTCAGCGTATGTTCCTCAGCCTGATCAGTACGGGCGACAAGAAGGCCGTAGCCTCAAAGGGTGAATGGTGCATCCACGGCGGCCCGGTGTGGAGGATAAAGGACCTGATCGACCGGCGCTTTATGAGAAAGTACAACTCGCTC
>DODI01000621.1:0-6647 GCA_003509045.1 Planctomycetota bacterium
AATTTGGTTCGATCTCCCAGGAGATCTTTGTAGGCCTGAATATCAACGACGCCATCATCATCGATGGGGGCGACCTTGAGAACCGCGCCGGCCTGCTCTCTGAGTAATTGCCAGGGGACTATATTGGAATGATGCTCGAGAGTGCTGATGACAATCTCGTCCCCAGGTTCAATCAGGGGCCGAAGGTAGGCCTGGGAGACCAGGTTGATTCCTTCAGTGGCCCCACGAACGAAAATAATTTCCTCGGGGCGCCGCGCGCCGAGGTAGGCCATGGTCCGCGTTCTTGCCCGCTCGTAGGCGTCCGTAGCTTTCTGGCTGAGGGTGTGAACGCCTCGATGGATGTTCGAGTTGTACTCACGGTAGTAATCGCAAATAGAGTCGATCACGGCGTTCGGCTTTTGCGTCGTAGCGGCGTTGTCGAGATAGACAAGGGGCTTTCCGTTAACCTCCTGCGCAAGGATAGGGAAATCTTCCCGGATCCGGAGGACATCGAGGGGCCTTGCTTTATCGTCGATTCCAGCCATGGTTCAGGCGGCTCCGACCGTAACGCCAGCCGGCTCGCAGTCGCCGGGCAATTTCTCGAACAACAAGGCCTCCACCCCTGCCTTTAATCCTGGATGTTCAATTCCGGATACAAGGTCGCTGGCGAAGGCGTAGACCAGAAGCACGCGAGCGGCTTCTTTGTCGACGCCTCTGGACCTGAGATAAAACAGGCCCTCTTCGTTCAGTTGCCCGACAGTCGCTCCGTGCGTGCATTTGACATCATCGGCATAAATCTCCAGCTCAGGCTTGGAGTCCATCACTGCGGTATCCGACAGCAGCAACGTCTGGTTGCTCTGCTTTGCATCGGTTTTCTGGGCATCCTGGGCAACGTAAATCTTCCCGTTAAAGACTCCGTGGGCCTTTTCGTCCAGGACAGCCTTGTACATCTCCCAGCTGTTGCAGTTCGGCCTGGAGTGAATAATCCGGGTGTGGTTGTCGATATGTTCCTTGCCGCGTCCGACTGTAAGGCCGTTGAGAGTACACTCGACCCCCTCCCCCTCAAGAAAGGCCGCGACATCGTTACGAACAACGCCTCCGGAAAAACAGAAAGAATTCGAAGCGAAGCTGGAATGATTTCCCTGGTGAACGCCCAGGTTGGAAATGTGAAAAGATTCCTTTCCTTCCCTGACGAGCCTGTAATGGACGGCCCCGGCATTGGCGGCAATCTGAAAGTGGGTGAATGGGTTGGAAAGATAGGCTGAGTCCCCAACCCCAAGGTAGTCCTCTATAAGACTGAGGCGAGCGCCTTCTTCCAGGCAGACAACGTTACGCGGATGAATCATGAGTGATCCATCCGGGGAGTCGTTGATGTGGAGCAGGTAGAGGGGCTCCTTGATTTCAGCGTCCTTGGCCACATGGATGCAGGCGCCGCTGTGAAAAAGCGCGGAGTTGAGGTCGGCAAAGGACTCAAACCCAAAAGCCTTTCCACTGGTGACGAGCTCTTCGACCCCAGCTGCGCCTCTCTCGATCGCGGCTGAGAGAGGCTCAACCTCGAGGCCTGAGCCTGCCTCCGGGAGCCTTGAGTGCTCCTCACTGAAGGTGCCGTTGACGAATACGGCAAGAAAGCCGGTGGGATCACAAATCAGCAGCTCGGATAAGTCAGCGGGCGCAATCTGCTGAGGCTGCACGCCTTCCAGGGTGAATTTTCTTTTTCGAAGACCCGCCAGATTCGTGTATTTCCATTCCTCGCTTCCGGGCAACGGCAGGCCGGCTGAGCGAAACAACTCCATGGACTCCTCTTGATAGGAGGATAGCCATTCGGGGCCATTAATCTTCCCTCGCCCCTCGTAGGCATCAAGGAAGGCCTGGGTGTCTGCAGTCTTGGGTGGGGTCATGGAAGATCTCCGCCGATTCCGATCCTTCTCTGCGAGAAAGGGGATCAGCTGGCCGGGTTGGCGGCCTCCTCTTCAATCCAGGTGTAGCCTTTGTCCTCAAGCTCAAGGGCCAGCTCTTTGCCTCCAGATTTGATGATTCTTCCATCGTGGAGAACATGAACATAGTCGGGAACGATATGCTCAAGAAGACGCTGGTAGTGGGTGATGACAATGAAGCTTCTGTCCGGGCTCCGCATGGAGTTGACCCCGTCAGCCACCGCCTTCAGGGCGTCAATATCGAGCCCCGAATCGGTTTCATCGAGAACCGCCAGGGTGGGCTCCAACACGGCCATTTGAAATACCTCATTACGCTTCTTCTCTCCGCCTGAGAAGCCTTCGTTGACAGGGCGGTCGAGCAGTGACCTGTCGAGCTCGACAAGATCGGCCTTCTCCCTCGCAAGCTCCAGGAAATCAAAGGCATCGAGCTCCTCCTCTCCTCGGTATTTCCGAACGGAGTTAAGGGCTGTTCTGAGAAAGTAATTATTGCCGACGCCTGGAATTTCAACAGGGTACTGGAAGGCGAGAAAGACTCCTTCGCAGGCCCGGTCTTCCGGCTCCAGTTCGAGGAGATCCTTTCCTTTGTAGGTGATTGAGCCGCCCGTGACGAGGTAGTCCTCGTGCCCGGCGATCACCTTTCCAAGAGTACTCTTGCCTGAGCCATTCGGGCCCATGACCGCATGGACTTCCCCAGGGTTCACCTGCAGCGAGATACCCTTCAATATCTGGGTGTCCTCAACCGTGGCCTGGAGTTCTTTGATTTCTAACATTCCTGTGTTCTCGCGGGTTTGATGGGTGCGTTTGATCAGTCTTCTCGGGTGCCGCTTCCGGGGCTCAGCCCACGCTTCCTTCAAGGCTGATGCTCAATAATTTCTGTGCTTCGACAGCAAATTCCATGGGAAGCTCCCTGAACACCTCTTTGCAGAAACCATTCACTATCATGGAGATGGCGTCTTCGGTGGAGATTCCCCGTTGTCTCAGATAAAAGATCTGGTCTTCGCCGATTTTTGAGGTTGAGGCTTCGTGCTCAACCTGGGCAGTGGGATTGTTGATCTCGATGTAGGGAAATGTGTGAGCGCCGCAGCGATCGCCCATAAGCATCGAGTCGCATTGAGAGAAATTTCGAGCCCCTTGAGCACCCTTGTTTATCTTGACGAGACCGCGGTAGGAGTTCTGGCCGCGCCCGGCAGAGATACCCTTGGATATGATGGTGCTTCGAGTGTTTTTCCCGATATGAACCATCTTGGTGCCTGTGTCGGCCTGCTGATAATTCTTGGTCAAGGCGACGGAGTAAAATTCGCCGACGGAATTGTCTCCCTGGAGAATACAGCTGGGATATTTCCAGGTGATGGCCGACCCCGTTTCAACCTGTGTCCAGGAGATCTTGGAATCGGATCCGCGGCAGGCGCCTCGCTTGGTAACGAAGTTGTAGATTCCCCCCTTGCCGTTTTCGTCGCCCGGATACCAGTTCTGTACTGTGGAGTATTTAATCTGGGCGTTATCAAGGGCCACCAGCTCTACGACCGCGGCATGAAGCTGATTCTCATCGCGCATCGGAGCGGTGCACCCCTCGAGATAGCTGACGTAGGAGTCTTCATCTGCGACGATGAGGGTCCTCTCAAATTGCCCTGTGTTGGCCGCGTTGATTCTGAAGTAGGTCGAGAGCTCCATGGGGGACCTGACCCCTTTGGGGATATAACAAAAGGAACCATCGCTGAAGACGGCGGAATTCAATGTCGCGTAGAAGTTGTCACTGTAGGGAACCACCGAGCCAAGGTATTTCCTCACGAGATCGGGGTGCTCGCGTACCGCTTCCGAAAAGGAACAGAAGATAATACCCAGCTCCGAGAGCTTCTCTTTGAAGGTCGTCGCAACGGAGACGCTGTCAAAGACAACATCTACCGCGACGCCGGAGAGCCTCTTCTGCTCATCGAGGGAGATTCCAAGTTTTTCGAAGGTCTCAAGCAGTTCTGGATCAACCTCGTCGAGGCTCTGAAGATCTTTTTTTGACTTCGGGCTGGAGTAATAAACGATGGACTGGAAATCGATCTCCGGGTAGCCCACCTTGGGCCACCGAGGCTCAACCATCTTCAGCCAATGCGCATAGGCTTTCAGGCGCCACTCAAGAAGCCATTCGGGCTCCTCCTTGATAGCAGATATCTTTTTGATGACATCTTCGTTGAGGCCGGGAGGGACTGAATCTGATTCGATATCGGTTACGAAACCGTATTTGTAGTCCTGGTTGGCAAGTTCATTCAGATGGTCTGTAGGGCTTTGCATCTCTCAGGTTTCGCTTCTGTCAGGCTTCCATCTTGGCCCCGGATGAAAAATCCAGGGTGGGAATCTCAGGCGAGTGGAGCTGGATCCATTCGCCCATGCTTCGCTCGTTGCCGGTAAGGTCTTTCAGGGTCATCTTGTCGAGGACAGCATCGAGAATGAATTGCAATCCGGACCAGAGAGACCGGAGCGAGCATTCATTGCTGTGGACGCAAAATTTCCGATCACCCGCAAATCGATTGCAGGTCTCGGCTTCATAAAGCCTCCCTCCGAGAACCTGGAGAACCTCGGCAACCGTAATTTCTTCAACAGGCCTCGAGAGCTGATACCCTCCCTTGCAGCCGCGCACTCCCTCGATAAGGTCCGCCTTCGCGAGCAGGCCAAAGAGCTTTCTCACATATTGAATTGAGATTCCCTCCTGGCGGGCGACCTCGGAAACAGTGGGGTAATTGCGGACGGACACCCCCCGCTCGCCCTCGGCCAGTTCCTTGATGTTGGCCTGCCCCCGGGCGAGGCTGAGAATGCACCGAAGGCCGTATTCTTCCTGCGCAGAAAATTTCATAGGAGAACCTGTTCCATCTGAAAATACGAAGCCCGAAAATTTGAAAGCGAGAAACTACTACAGAATTGTAGCAGTATCTATGGGAATAAAAAAATTTTTGTCCCCTATTTTGGTACCCATGAATTAAAACCAGTCGTGGAGCCGAATGGCTCGCCTGAGGCTATAAACGAATGGTTGAATATTCATTTCCAATCGAGGTTCTACACAAGATGAAGTCCCCCAGCATTCTTTGCGTTCTGGTTCTTGTTTCCACCATGTCGGCTACAGGTCCCGCCTACTCCGACCCCACCCAGCTGAAGGCTGAGCCGGTCAAGGCCCTCATGATTACCGGCGGCGGCTACCACGACTATAAGAAACAACAGCACATTATCTCGAAGGGCGTTTCGGCCCGCGCAAACGTCAAGTGGACCATCGCCTTCGAAAATCCCAAATCAGGATTGCCGAGCATCTACAACAATCCTGACTGGGCCAAAGGCTACGACGTTATCGTTCATAACGAGTGCCATGCAAAATTCAAAGATCCCGAGGTTGTCAACAAGATCGTCAAGGCCCATCTCGATAACGCTGTCGGGGTAGTCATGATTCATTGCGCCATGCACACCTTTCGGGACACATCGACCAAGGAGTGGGACAAGCTGGTCGGGGTCCAGTCTCGGCGCCATGGAGCGAAGTTTCCAATCAAGGTAGTCAACGCAAAGCCTGAGCATCCCATCATGAAGGCCTTCCCTGAATCGTGGACCAGCCCGCAAGGCGAGCTCTATATTACCAATCCCCTGGAGGGAACCATTCCCCTGGGCATTGGCGGGAAGTCCGACAACCCAAAGGTCAAGAAGCAGGTCTGCGTCTGGGCGAGCACCTACGGGAAAACAAAAACCTTTGGCATCACGCTGGGACATCACAATGTGACGGTCGAGCAGAAGGCCTATCTTGACTTGCTGTCACGGGGAATCCTCTGGACCTGTGGCAAGCTTGGCGATGACGGGAAGCCAAAGAAGGGCTACGGGGCCTTGGCCAAGTAGTCCTCGCTCGAAAGAAGTTCATTTCCGAGAACCAAGGACCCGGCAATTGGTCACTCAGCAACCTGGGCTATCCCTTAGGAAATGTCCGCGCCTCGAGGCGGGATCGCCGGAGGTCATCATCTACACAGATGGAGGCTGTCGGCCCAACCCCGGGCCGGGCGGTTGGGCGGCAATACTCTGGACCAGTGGAATGGAGCTGGAGCTTGGAGGAGGAGCCCCCGACACAACCAACAATCGCATGGAAATGACCGCCGCCATGGCCGGCCTGAACGCCCTCACTGGCCCCACGAAAGTGACGGTCGTTACGGATAGTGAATATGTATTCAATGGAATGACGAATTGGATCACCAAATGGTCTGGGCTGGGTTTCTCCAAAAAAAAAGGAACCCTCCTGAATCCAGGCCTCTGGAGGGCTCTTGCAGAGGCCTCCCTTGCCCATCAGACCCGCTGGGCCTGGACCCGGGGGCATTCGGGTGTTCAGCTCAATGAACGCTGTGACGTGCTCGCCTCAACAATGATCGATGCGCGTCATTCTGACCCGGTGACACCCACCCACAAGGCCAGGACAGCAAGGGCCGCCAGCCTTCCGTCCATTGCCGCGACCAAAACAGCCGAGATCTGGTTGCCGGCCTGACCGGCCTGCAAAACACCACAACTACTGCTTGAAGAATCCCGCCCCGGCCTGGGTTCTCCTGAAGCGATAGTAGACCTCGAGAGTCATGGCTCCAAGGGCCGTGGTGTACACCCGGCCTCCTCGCTGGGAGTAGCTAACGATTGGGTCCCAACTGCCATCCCGGCAACCCCCTGATTTCTGGCTGGCGAGAAGAGCGGATTGCATTTTCGGATTCCAGTTCTTCCATGGGGTCCCTCCATATT
>DODI01000544.1:0-2814 GCA_003509045.1 Planctomycetota bacterium
CCGACGATCTCTCCTTTCTTGAGGAAGGTGTCGGCCATGGAGATCGCCTGGCTCAACAGTCCTCCGGAGTTGTTCCTCAGGTCGAGGATCAGGCCAGCCAGCGGTTTGCCGTCGTTGGCTTCTCTCAGCTGGTTGAGGTTGCGGCGAAGGCTCTTGTAGGTGTTCCGGTCAAAGTTGGTGGCGTGGACGTAGCCGACGCCTCCGCTCCAGGGCCCCGCGCTCTCATCGTTCCAGCCCTTGATCAGCTTGGACTCTACGCTCTTGATCTCGACCCGGTCTCTCTTGACCTTGATGGGGACCGTCAGGATCTCTTTGTTGTCCTTGCCGCCCTTGCGTTTGACGGTGAGGGTGATCTCGGTATTGCGCTTGCCGCGGATCTTCTCGACAGCCTCCTGGACGGTCATGTTAACGGTCGACTCTTCGTTGATCTTCGAGAGGATATCGTCTTTTTTGAAGCCGGCCTTCTGGGCAGGGGTTCCTTTCAACACCTGCTTGACCTGGAGCCTGCCGGTGTCATTGGTCCCCACGAGCATTCCTACGCCGAAAATCTCGCCCTTGATCTGCACCTCGAAATCTTCGAAGCGCCGAGGAGTGAAGACCAGGGTGTGTGGGTCGATCCCCGAGAGGTAGCCATTGGCGGCCGCGTAACGTATGTCGTTGAGAGAATCTTTGCCGCTGTAGTAGGCGGAAAGAAAGGTGAAGACCTTCTCGATCAGCTCAACTCCATCGTCGCGTGTCATACCGTCCTTGAGGGTGAAGACGGAGGTCTTGTCTCCTATGTGAACGGGGATGTAGGGGTTGGCGGGGTCCGAGTCTTCGATGTAGATTTCGTCGGCGGCGAATTCGATCGCCGTGAAGGCCTTCCGCAGCAGGGGCTGGGGGTCTACGCGGCCCAGGTCGATGTAGCTCTCCTTGAGCCTGCGATCAATCGCCCTGAACAGGAGCGGGAAGTCGGCCTCCTCGATGGCCTGTCCCTGTTTCGCTGTCAGGGAGATCGCCGCTGTGAAGGTGATGGACAGGATGGCCATGGCGGCGCATACGAAAAAGAAGCCGCGCAGCATGGGGAAAGCCCCATTCGTCTGTTCAGCGGTTTTGGCCTCGGGATCGGGTCGATAGTAGTGATCCGCGGAATGATCGCGGCGCGAATTTTCTCTATTCATGGAGTCGCTGATCCTCTGGTTCAACTGGACGCCGGCTGCATGCGGCGCCGGTTTGCCATGAGACTACCACTTCCAGCCGGGATCGGCAATTCCACCGGAGCTCGATCATCAGGAAGGAGGGAGGGCTGCCTTATCCCTGAGCTCAGAGAGGCTCTTCATCACATCGCTGAGATCAGTCTCCGACGGCGTTCCGAAGGCATCGTGGAGTCGGCGATAGAGGCAGTAGAGCTCGTCGTAGGCCTTCTGGTTCGGCTCTGTCGGCTCAAAGGTCTCCTCCTTGAGAGCTGTCATGGCAACCTGGGCCTCCTCGACCGTATCGTAGCCCCCGCCCTCGGCCCCGGCGGCGACCGCCGCGAAGATGGCGGCTCCCAGGGCGCAGGTCTGTTTTGCAGCAGAGAGCTTCAGGGGTATGCCCAGCACGTCCGCGTAGATTTGCAGGAGGAGAGGGTTTTTCTCGGCAATGCCGCCGCAGAGAACAATCTCATCGACTGAGACTCCGCTTGAGCGGATCTGCTCAATGATGATCCTGGCCCCGAAGGCCGTAGCCTCCAGCAGCGCCCGGTAGACCTCGAAGGGGCGGGTCTGGAGCGTCTGGCCGAGCAGCAGGCCGGTGAGCCTTGGATTTGCGAGGATGCTCCTGTTCCCGTTGTTCCAGTCGAGCGCCAGGAGCCCTGTTTGACCGGGGCGAAGCGTTTCCGCCTGCCGCGTGAGCTCCTCGTGGCCAACGCCAGCCGGAGCGGTAAATTCACGAACGAACCAGCCGAAGATGTCGCCGAGAGCTGACTGCCCGGCCTCGAGCCCCCAGGAGCCGGGGATGATGGAGTCCCGTACGATTCCGCAGAGACCGGAGATGGATGGTGGCGGGCCGGAGTCGGCTGGATGAACGACCATGTCACAGCCGCTCGTGCCCATGATCTTGGTCAGTCTGCCCTTACGGATTCCAGCGCCAATGGCTCCCACATGAGCATCGATGGCGGCGATCGAAACCGGGATTCCCGCCGGGAGACCTAGCTTTTCCGCCCAGGCGCCGCAGAGCCCGCCGCTCCGGCTTCCAGCGGCTTGCGGTGGGCTGGGGGGGCGGGATGCAAACCAGTCGCTGAGCAGCGGATCGAGCGCCTCCAGAAATTCAGCGGGCGGGGGGCCCTCGCTGTCGTGGTAGAAACCCTTATGCCCGGCGGCGCAGACGTTTCTCGTGAGCCGCTCGGGCCTGTCGCATCCTGTGAGCGTTCCGCAGAGGAAGTCTCCCAGCTCGACCCAGTCGGCCGCGGCGGCGGCGGCGGCGGGAGCGGTTCTTAGGAACCGCAGCAGCTTTGCGAGGGACCATTCGCTGGAGTAGGTTCCGCCGCAGCGATCGAGGTGTTGAGGCAGCCGTTGTGCCGCGAGCCGGGTGATCTCGTCGGCCTCTTCGTGGGCAGTGTGGTCTTTCCAGAGCCAGGCCATCGCCGCCGGGTCATCCTGGAATTCCGGTTGCTGCGCGATCGGCCGCATGTTTTCGTCGACAGGAATGGGTGTGCTCGCGGTGGCGCCGATGCCGATGCCGATGATGGCATCTTTTGCGGACGGGCCCCTGGACTCAGCCAGGAGTTCGAGAGCCGCGCGAGTCGAAGAGATGAGAGCTTCTTCATAGTCAAGGGGGGCCTGGCGGGCCAGCAGG
>DODI01000127.1:0-5075 GCA_003509045.1 Planctomycetota bacterium
ATTCTTTCCGATGATGATCTCAATCTCCTTGACGATGACGATGACGAGATCGATTTCGGTATAGATCTCTCCGGCGGTGACGATGCGGCGGATGAGGACGCCGCTTCGGATCTTCCTGGTATCGCGGCCGAGGATGGCGGCGACCTGGAGCTTTCGCTGGATGATGACGCGTCGATCGGAGATGAGACCGTTCTCGATGTCGAGAGCCTTCTCAACGACGATGACAGCGAAGGTACCACGCCGATCCCTGGTTCGGATGATTCAGGAGAGGATAGTCTCGGAGACGAGACGCTTCTCGACACCGACATCCTGGACCTCGGCGACGATGATGCCGACACCTTCGAGCTTGATACGACGGAGGATACGCTTCTCGATCCGACCGAGGAAGGTTCCCTTCTTCGCGGCGGCGGAGCTCGCGTCATGCAGATGAAGCGGCGCAAGAGTCATGCGCCCTGGACCGTTCTGCTGTCCTTTGCCGGTCTCGCTCTGCTGGTCCCCCTGGCTGTCCTTCTGGGCACCGTGCACAACGAAGGTCTGACGGTCGGAAAAGGAGATTTTGTGGAAGCCCAGCAGCGTCATTCCCAGGACTGGATTGACGAGTATGGCGGCTATTTCACGGAGATGGTTCACGGCATCGCGGAGATGTTCAGAGCGAACTGATTTCCGTATCTGAACGATATTGAGCGGCCTGTGGCGGCAAAAAACGCAGCCAGGGCCTTAAAAAGACTGCCAGGAAGGGCTGCTGCGCATAAATGCGAGGCGGCCCTTCTTTTATGGCTCACGTCAGCAGACGGATAAGTACCGATAAAAGCTCTTTTCTTGTTATAGGCAACCTGTTATATATCTCTCAAACAAGAGTGAACCTTGGGACTCACCCGGCTTTCCGGCAGGGTGCAATCCACCGTATAGGACGGCGTTCAAGCGTTAAGAAGGTGAAGAGAAGAGAAGGGAAGTGATGTCATGAGGAGACTCGTGGTACGCGGGTTGGTTGTGGTCTGTGTGTTGCCGTTGTTGGTCGGTTGCGTTTCGTACGGCGAATACAACAGGCTCAAAGGGGAGCTCGAGCTTGCTGAGCAGGCGAATCGGCAGTTGATCGATCAGTACAACAGGTTGCTGGTCAATACGAATCGACAGGCCGCTGATGGGACCATCTCAGAGGAAGAGCATAAGGCCGCCCTGGCCCAGCTTGCCGCTTTGCGTGAGCAGCTTAAAAACCAGGAAGGCACCAGCTTTGCCAAAGAGGACCTCCCCGATGGAGCGAAGATCGAGGAAGGCGGCATCAGCCTGGGTTCGGGCCTGCTGTTCAACTCAGGGATGGCCAGCCTGAAGAAGGCGACGCATTTTCCCGCTCTGGATCAGCTCGCTGGGAGCCTCAAGGGCAAGTACGCCGATTACAACATCATCATCGAGGGCCATACAGACAACGAGCCTCTCAAGCAGACCAAGAAGCTTTATGAGTACAATCTCAAGCTTGGTTTTGAGAGGGCTACGAATGTCTTCAAATACCTCAACCTGAAGCATGGTGTTCCCGAGGGACGGGTCACCATTTTCAGCTATGGAATGAGCAAGCCGCTCAATCCTGATACGGCAAGCACGAAGGCGGGGCGACGGGATAACCGGCGTGTCGTCTTCCGTCTCGCTCAGAGGATTCAGTAAGCTCCCTAAGCTTAGTTTTTGTCGAAGAGGGAATGGAGTCATGAGCAGTCCCGTGCTGCGTTTGATGACTGCTGCCCTGTTTCTTCCCCTCATGGCCGGTTGTGTTTCCTACGAGAAGCTCAAGGTACAGCTGTACCAGGCCGAGAGGGCGAATGAGCAGCTGATTGATCAGTACAACAGGTTGCAGCAGAACAGGAATGCCCAGAGATCGGTGGTCGCCATCTCGCAGGGAGACATCGCTGGAATCGATGGTGCCGAGGTTGAAGATGGCGGTCTCAGTCTCGGCGCCGAGTTCCTGTTTAATTCAGGCGATTCTAAGCTCAAGAGCGAAGAGGTACCGGTTCTTGATGAGGTTGCCAGGATGTTGAAAACCAAGTATTCCGGGCAGAAAATCATCGTTGAAGGGCATACCGACAACGAGTCTGGCAAAGAGACTAACGAGGATCGGCAGTACAATTTGAAGCTTGGCTTTGACAGGGCGAGCAACGTTTTTAAATACCTCAACCTGAAACACGGAATACCTCAGGACCGGGTCGCGATTTTCAGCTACGGAATGAGCAAGCCACTCAATGGGCATACGCCGGAAGGACGTAAAAAGAATCGTCGTGTAGTTTTTCGTCTCAGCGCGCATCACTATTGATGATCTTCAGCGCCCTCGGCGTCTGGACGTTCGCTTTCCTGGAGACCGGGAAGGCGAACGTCTTTTTCCCCCATAAAATGCTGTGGTTGCGGTAATTTCAGTCGAGCCGCGATCGAGGCTCCGAGGGTCGCCATGAACTCCAGCAAGGATAATGAAGGAAGCTCCGAAGGACGAAAGGGAGTCCTCGGTCGCCTGAGATCGGCAGGATTTGCTCCCCGCAAATCTCTCGGGCAGCACTTTCTTCACGATCCCAGGATTCTTGCTTCGCTGGCGGAGTCTTCCGAAGTGGATGGTGGCTCAAACGTTCTCGAGATTGGAACCGGTCCAGCGACCTTGACCAGGGAACTGGCCGGTCGAAGCGCCAGCGTTCTTACCGTCGAGATAGATGAGAGGATGGGCACCTTTGCGGCCGCAGAACTGGCTGGATTTGATAATGTGGAGATACTCCAACTCGATGCTTTAGACGGCAAGAGGAGGCTTAACCCGCTCCTTTTCGATAGGCTCGTCAAGCTGGGCGATTTCACCTGGGTTTCCAATCTTCCCTATCAGATCGCAACAACGGTCATCATCGCTTTGCTGGAGGCAGGAGTCAGCTGGCAGAGGGCTGTTCTTACCGTACAGAATGAGGTCGCAGAGCGGATTTGTTCGCCTCCTGTCGTCCAGGGAAAGGGGAAGCGGGTTCGTGCAAAGGCGCAGAAAAGTATTGGATATGGGCCGGCTTCTCTGCTGGTCGGCTACTGGGCTCGGGCCCAGTACCTAAAAAAAATCAGCCCTGGATCGTTCTGGCCGCCGCCAAAAGTGGATTCCGCGGTTATTTTGTTGGAGCCGCGTTACAAAGTCGTAACAAACCAAATAGAAAAGGATTACAGATCTTTTTCAAAATGGGTCCAGATTCTTTTCCAGAAGAGGCGAAAACAGCTGGGCGGGTCTTTACGGGGTGTTCTGGGGCAAGATGCAGCAAACAAAGCACTTACAGAAAGAGGCCTGGATGCTGCCTTGAGGCCTGAAAACCTTCATCTGGAAGATTTTCAGTTCTTTGCGAAGGCTTTTCCTTTCAATAATGGTTGAAGCTTTGTAAAAGCACCCCTAAAATCAAGTCATTGAAGAAGTAATCGCATTGGTATCCCGGAAAAAAGAGGGGATGGCAGCCCGAATCACCCTAGTGTGGTTTGGACTAGCGCCCTAGCCGGTGGCGCAAAGATCCGGGAGTCGCCAAAGGCCTTTACAGGCCGGAGAATTGTACTCGCACGCGTTTCGTGGTTCGGGCGAGGCGTAGATAGCTGCAGGGACCTGATTTTTCAGGTTGAAGGTCCTGGTGCATGTCGACCGCTGTCCTTATGTGCTGATTCTCTGGAAAGCCTTGTATTCAGGGCCTTTTTGAGCAGCAGAGTCTGAACGGTAGATCTGCTGATTGTAATGAACGTGGAGGGCTGGAAATTCTGCCGGGCTTTAGGGCCTTTGTGCAGAGACTCATCCAGCCTGTTTAAAGGGGGAAGATTTGGTTACTACTGAATCTGCCAGAGGACTGATACCAGAGGCTGATCTTGAGCTGATTCGGAACAAGGTCTCCATCGATGAGCTTCTCAGGGATTACGACCTGCAGCTCGTCGAGGCCGGGGGCGGAAGGCTCAAGGCGTTATGTCCTTTCCACAACGAGAAGACGCCCTCCTTCTCCGTAAATTTAGATAAGCAA
This sequence comes from Planctomycetota bacterium, assembly GCA_003509045.1. Lineage (GTDB taxonomy): Bacteria > Planctomycetota > UBA8108 > UBA8108 > UBA8108 > UBA8108. The sequence continues at coordinate 3,990 of DODI01000127.1, forward strand.
TTTTATTATTGTTTTGGTTGTCAGGCCGGCGGCAACATCTTCACCTTCGTGCAGGAATACGAACGGGTTGGCTTCCCTGAGGCTGCGGAGATGCTCGCACGTAAAGCTGGGGTCGTCCTGCAGCGTACAGCGAAGCGGGATGATCAGTACCACAAGACCCTCGAGGTCTACGATGCGCTTGACTACGCCGCAGGTTTTTATCACACCTATCTCCTGGAAGATGCCGGCGCCCAAGGCGCGCGGGAATACCTCGCCGCGCGCGGGATGAACGAGGAGATGCAGCGGACCTTTCGCCTCGGCTGCTCGCCCCCCGGCTGGGATGAGCTGCTTAAGAATGCGTCCGCAGCGGGGCACTCGGTCGAAGTTCTCGACAGGGCAGGTCTCATCCGACAGAACAAGACAGGCAAGGGCAGCGGGTTTTTCGACGAATTCCGCGGCAAGCTGATCTTTCCGATCAGCGATGCCCAGGGGAGGACGATCGGTTTCGGTGCCAGGCGGCTGGCTGGCGATGACGACCCGGCCAAGTACCGCAATACCCGGGAGACGAGCCTGTTCAATAAATCCAAGGTTCTCTACGCCTTACCCCAGTCGAAGCAGGGGATTCGCAGGGAGAAGGCCATCGTGGTTGTTGAGGGTTATACCGATGCCATCATGGCTCACCAGGCTGGCCTGGATTTCTTCGTCGCCAGCCTGGGTACGGCCTTCACGCAGGAAAACACCCAGGCTCTCAAGCGCTATGCCGACAGGGTCTATATGATCTTTGATGGAGATAGCGCCGGGCTTAAGGCCGCCGAGAGGTCCATTGAATTACTGGTTGGCGAAAACCTGGATGTGCTGATTTACCCGCTCTCAGACGGAAAAGATCCCTGCGATGCGATTGCCGAGTTGGGGGGAGACGTCTTCTGGGAAAGTGTGCAGGCGGATTCGGTCGACATTTTCGACTTCAAATGGAATCGGACCATCGAGACCGGCGAGGCGGCTGCCAGTCCACAGATGCTCTCCAGGGGGGTCAAGGACTTCCTCTCCCTGGTCGCCAAGATCTCGGACAAGGTGGCTCGCCGAGTAGTTTTGAATAAATATGTCGAG
>DODI01000592.1:0-9670 GCA_003509045.1 Planctomycetota bacterium
GCCCGCGTAGAGTCTCGGCAGATCGGCCTCGTCGAGAATCTCGCCGCTGTGATAGGCCGTCACAGGAACCTCCGAAGTGCCGATCAGGTACTTCCCATCTTTCTCACAAGCGTAGGCTTGCTCCTCCCCGCCGGGAAAATACGCCGTACCCACCATCGGCTCGCGGCGAACGAGGGTAGGTACCAGCATCGGAGAGAAGCCCTTTTCGACAAGGTGATTGAGGGTGAACTGCAGAACGGCAAGCTCGAGCAGGGCGCCCTCGTTCTTGAGCATATAGCTGCGCGAGCCCGCCAGCTTCGCCGCTCGCTTCATGTCGATCAGGTCGAGCTCCTCGCCGAGCTCCAGGTGATCCTTCAGAGGGAAGTCAAACTGCGGAATCTCGCCCCATTCGCGGACCAGGACGTTGTCTTCATCCGTCTCCCCATCAGGAACCTCCTCCGCCGGTATGTTGGGTACGAGCAGCATAAGCTCGTGGAGCTCATGCTCGAGCGGCCCCAGCTCCTTCTCATACCCCTTGATTCGCTCAGCGATCTCCCCCATCTCGACGATCCTCGCCTGCTTCTCTTCCCCCTCGAGAGTGGCGATTTCCTTGCCGGCTTTTTTCTGGTCCGCGCGAAGCTCTTCACTCTTGAAGACCAGCTTCTTCCTCTGGTCATCCAGGGAGAGAATGCGATCTACCGACTCCTCGCAAGGAATATGTTTCTTGCGACCAGCCGCTTTCACCAGATCCGGATTCTCTCGCAGGGCTTTTAAATTGAGCATGGAACCCAAAAAAATCATCGACAGGTAAGACCGGCGCGCATTCTGTCACCGCGACACCGGATTGCAAGAGGGAAAGTCCCGACAGGCGTATCCCCCCCTTCTTTTGAATGAAATATTACCTTACTCTCGCCCTCTGTCGGCCTGTTCTTTTTCAGCAATAATTCCTTATGGGCATCCCCATCCGGACATACAATGTCCTACCAAGTTGGAACGGAGCGGCGAGGTCAAAGCGGAAAGCAGAGCCCGGATCCTTCCCTCCGCCGGAAACAAAAAGAGAAAACACATCATTGGATGAGCGCTCCTCTGCGCCTGGCCGGTGGCCGGCAGCCTGGAACCCGCTCTCCTGGGGAGTTCGACTTTTGCGAATGGAATCGAGGGTCAGGTCTCTAGAGGCCCGGAGGCTTCACGCCGCTGAGTTCGCGCTGCGGTCAGGAGATCCGAAGAACAGCTCCCTCATTATGGACAGCTGCGAGGCCCAGGAACGCCACATCGAGATCATCGAGAGCGTGGGGCTGTTCGTCAGCGGGGCGATCGGCCGGCGCAGGCTCTACCGGAAACTGCTCGATACCAGCCGAAGAGGCACGGCCCGGCTGCAGGCTCCGGCGATAACCGCCCTGGGGCTGGCAATCCTGCTCTCGGACCCGGCCGCCGCGATGGGCCGCGAGCAGCTCAGGCGCTGCCTTCGAAGCCTGCTCTCGGCGCTCGGATGCCGGCGCCCGCTGCCGGTTGGTGAACTGCTCAACTGTCTTGAAGAAAGCCTGGGGCGGCTTGACCTCAACATGCCGAATGTGCCTCAAGCTGGACTTGATGAACCCGATGAGCAATGGGTCGACCTGGCCATCGATTGGCATGCAACCGGCTTTCGGTTGATTCCAGCCTCCGTATTTACCCGTTCGTTTTTCCGCCGCACCCTGAGCGCAAGCGGAGCTCCCGACTCGCAGGCTGCCCCCGCCTGCTACCACAGGGAAAATGACAAGGCGGCAATTCTGCTCGAGCTGCACCCCGGACTTTCGGAGGACATCGACTTCGAATATTACGTCGATGATTCGGGACTCTCGGAGATCGTCCTCGACACCGAAAGCCTTGGCTGGGGCGAAAGATTCCATGCTGCCCGCCTCTTCGCCCTCTATAGCACCCTCCACCGCGCCGCGCTCGAGGGTGTCCCCCTGCGAGGCCAGTGAGGCAGAGATGCGCTCTCCCACGCATCTCGCCGTCGCGAAGGTCCGGAGCCTCATCCTCCTGCTGCTCCTGTGCCTTCCAGCCTGCTCATCACAAAATTTCCCCTCTACCGAACCGGAGCCCTCCAAGCCCGGGGATGAGTGGTTCCTGATTCATCTGCGCGGCAGGCCGGCCGGCTATAGCTCCCAGCGCAAAGTTGTCGGAGAGAATGGAAACATTGAGACCATCTCCTTCACCAGGATGACGATCAAGCGCGGCAAGGAAAAGGTCACAGTCGAGATGCGCCTGGAGCTCCGCGAGAGCGCCGCGGGAAACATCCTCAGCTTCAGGAAAGAAGAAAAAACAGCCCGGCAGGGAGTCATCACCGTAGGCAAGGTTATCGAGCCCGACAGGATGATGCTCGATGTCACCTCCGGGGATTCCCCTGTCCGAACGCAGGAGGTTCCCTTCAACCCGGCGGCGCGGGGCTTTCAGTACGTCTCGGAGAGGATCAACTCTACGCTCAAAAAAGAGGGAGACCGGCTCGAGCTGATGGTCTTCATGCCGGACCTTTCCCGCTGCGTAAAACAGGTCAGCACGCTGTCGACGCTGGAGGATGGCCTTCGCCAGATCGAAAACCGCCTGGAGGTCGCGCCTGGGAACAGCCTGGTGAGCACCGACTGGGTTGACGATAAGGGAAAAGCCGTCAGATCCAGCACGCCCTATCTCAGCCTGGAAACCGTACTCTCAAGCCGGGAGAAAATCCTGGCCGCTGATTTCAGCTCACCCCCGGAGATCTTCATCTCCAGTGCCATTCCCCTGGGCCGTTTTCTCGGCTGGAAGCGGCAGGAGATCGTCTACCAGCTCCGTATTCGCGATAAGAACCAGCCCATAGAGCTCCGGGAATCCGGCGCCGCGGGCCACGAGCTCACCGCCGCGAGAGAGAAGGGTGCCTGGAGACTGAAGGTCTGGGCTGTGGACGACCCGGACGCGCGGACCCTTCCTCTCGATCCCAATCCGCTGCCGAAACGTTACCTCGCCGCGACAGCCTACCTGCAGGTCGATGATAGCCGTCTCAACGAGCTCACGAAAAAAGTCATCGGAGCAGAAAAGAACAGCCTCAAGGCCGCGCGGCAGCTGGAGAAGTGGGTCTACCACTACATACGTAAAAAAAACCTCGGCACGGCCTTCGCCACGGCGAAAGAGGTCCTTGAAACCAGACAGGGAGACTGTACTGAGCATGCGGTGCTTCTCGCCGCCATGTGCCGAGCTGGAGGAATCCCCTCCCGGGTTGTCGCCGGCCTCGTCTACCATAAAAAAAACTTTGTCGGCCATATGTGGACAGAGGTCTATACGGGCAAATGGGTACCCCTGGATGCAACCATCGGAAAGGGCCGCGTGGAAGCCGACCACATAGCGCTCTCGGTTTCCGCTCTCGATAATTCCGCCGTCTCCGAGATGTTCGTCGGGCTCATCCCCTTTCTCGGCAATATGGACATCGAGGTCCTGGAGACAAGGTGAGCGGGGAGAAAGACGGTGGTTCCATTTCGCTTGAGGACTACGACTACGAGCTCCCACCGGAGCTCATCGCGCAGCATCCTCCCCCCAGGCGCGCCGATTCCAGGCTGCTGGTCCTTGACCGCACCCGCGAGGAGCTCGAACATCGGAGCTTCAGGGAGCTGCCGGGTTATCTCCGCGAGGGAGACATCCTGGTCCTCAATGAGACCCTGGTGCTCCCGGGGCGCCTGAGGGCTCGAAAGGAGAGCGGTGGAAAGGTCGAGGTCCTCCTCCTTGAACCTGTTGCCGACCGCTGCTGGCAGGTATTGCTCAAGCCCGGGAAGGCCTTTGCCGAGGGACGCTCGCTGGCGCTTGAAAAAGACCCCGGGATCGGCATCACCTGTCGTGAACGCCGTGGGCAGACCTTTATCGTCTCCTTTTCCGCCGCCGGGACCAGCCTTGGCGAGGAGGAGGTGAGGCTCTTGGCGCAGCGCGTCGGAGAGATCCCGCTGCCGCCCTACATCAGCCGTGAACAGCCGAGTCGAGAATCTCCGGAGGATGCCGAACGCTACCAGACCATCTACGCGCGGGTGCCGGGATCGGCGGCCGCTCCCACCGCGGGCCTACACCTGGAGGCCGAGGCCATCGAGCAGCTTGAGGCGGCGGGGATCGAGCTGCTGAGGCTTACCCTTCACATCGGTCTCGACACCTTCAAGCCCCTGTCCTCCGAGGCTCTCGAATCCGGCAGGCTTCATGGCGAGACGGTCGAGATCTCTTCGGCGACGGCCCGAAAGCTCCAGGATGCCCGGAACGAAAAAAGACGGGTCATCGCCGTGGGAACGACCACGACCCGCGCTCTCGAGAGCTTTGCCGACAGCGGCTTTCCCGCGTCCTTCCGCGAGAGAACCCACCTGTTTATCCGTCCGCCGAGGAAATTCAAGCTCGTCGATGGACTCATAACGAACTTTCACCTGCCGCGCAGCAGCCTGCTGATGCTGGTGAGCAGCCTCGCTGGCCGCGAGCGCATCCTTGCAGCCTACCGGGAAGCGATCAACAATGGCTACCGCTTCTTCAGCTATGGCGATGCGATGCTCATACTTTGAACCATGACAGCGGACAGATCATCATCCACCGGCGATGCCAGGGCCCCGCGCTGCTGGTACTGCGATCGCCCACTGGGCCTTGACTACCTTCTCAGGGACGCGATCCTGCGTCCCCGAAGCGAAAGAGATGGCGGGCCCTACCACCTGTACTTCTGTACCTGCTGCAATCGCCAGAACCACTGCGAAAAATCGAAGAAGAAGCGCTGGTTCAGCTCACCCGACACCCGGCCGGGCCGGGTGGACTATCTCCTCGGACGCTTCGTTGGCCAGCCCCAGGATTTCCTCAAGACCATGAGCTGGTACGAAGCCAACGAGGAGCGACGCCGCTATTTCTTTGAGCATGACGGCGACTACCGATACAGCGGAGGCTGGCTCAAGAGGCTGCTTCGAGGCTCCCTCTTCCCCTCGAAAACAGGGATGCCGGAAGCCGGCGGCGGAGAGCCTCGGGCAGAGCGAAAAGAAGAAGACAAATGGGAAAGGGACGCCGGAGGAAAGAAGGAAAATGTGGGGCAGGCGCCGCCGCGGACCGCTCCCCGCCTGGTCACCCCCTGGCAGATCCTGGGCGTGAAGGCAAACGCCAGCCCCGAGGAAATACGCGGCGCCTTCCACAAGCTGGCGGTCCAATACCACCCCGACAAGGTCCACCACATGGGCGAAGATTTCCAGAAGGTAGCCCACGAAAAGTTTCTGGAGCTGCAAAAAGCCTACAACCGGCTCACCAGTCGATCCCCCTGACCCTCGCGATACGCAGGATATTTCTGGACCTTGCTGCCGCCTGCCGCTAATTATCTCTTTTCATCCGGAACACAATTTTACCTGCCAAGGAGAGATTCATGCCTTCCCCAATCACAGTCGCCGTCACGGGCGGAGCCGGACAGATCGGCTACAGCCTGCTTTTTTCAATCGCTCGGGGGGCGGTCTTCGGTCCTGACCAGCCCGTGCGTCTGAAGGTACTCGAGATTCCGCCGGCCATGAAGGTAGTCGAAGGCGTCGCGCTCGAACTCGAGGACTGCGCCTTCGGTCTCCTCGATGGACTCGAACTCAGCGATGACCCCGACACCGCCTTCAGCGATGCCAACTGGGCGCTCCTGGTGGGCTCAAAGCCCCGCGGGCCGGGAATGGAACGGGGAGACCTGATCAGGGAGAACGGCCCGATCTTCGTCAGCCAGGGCAACGCGCTCCAGAAGGCTGCGGCCGACATCAGGGTGCTGGTTGTAGGCAACCCCTGCAACACCAACTGTCTGATCGCCCGCGAAAACGCCCCGGAAATTCCTGCTGACAGGTGGTTCGCCATGACGCGCCTCGACCACAACCGGGCCGTCAACCAGCTCGCGAAGAAATCAGACGCCGATGTGAACGCCGTCGAGAGGGTCACGATCTGGGGCAACCACAGCGCGACCCAGTATCCCGACTATCACCATGCCCTGATCAACGGGAGCCCGGCCACATCGGTCATCGATGATGATGCCTGGCTCCAGGAAGAATTCATCAGCCGGGTGCAGAAGCGGGGAGCAGAGGTCATCGAGGCTCGCGGAAAATCTTCCGCCGCTTCCGCGGCGAACGCCATCTGCGATCATGTCAGGACCTTTCACTTCGGAACCCCGGAGAACGACTGGACCTCCGCGGCTGTCGTCTCGGATGGAAGCTACGGCATCACCGAGGGTCTCCTGGCCTCCTTCCCGATCAAGGCAAGCCCCGATGGCTGGGAGATCGTGCAGGATCTCGAAATCAACGATTTCTCGCGTGGAAAAATCGATGCCAGCGTCGAAGAGCTTCAGCTGGAGCGCGGCATCGTAGGCGACCTGCTATGATCAGTTTCATCGGACTCGATTTCCAGCCTGGGCGCGCCAGCGCCGCGGCTCTTGGGCAGGACCTCAGCGTCCCGGCAAGAACTAGCGCCGCCGTGGCCGGCTGCTACGAGGAGGACGGTACGGGAGTGCAATGTATCCCCCCTGCCGAATGGCTTCGAGCCGGGGGGTTCGCCCTCCAGGAGCTCTATTGCGGGCTACCTCTGAAGTCACGCAAGATCTGGGGCCTCGGCCTGAGCGGGCCCGCCGGCTGGATCGCCCTCGACCTGGATTTCGAGCCCCTCTGCGACTTGCGCCTGCCCCCTGCCGCGGGGCTCCTCGATGACCTGCGGGACTGGCTCAGCAGGAATCCCCGCCTGGAACCCCGGATCTCCCTGATCCTCTCACCCAAGGATCTCTTCCGCTTCCGGATGAGCGGAGCCATAGCTGCCGACGCGACCAGCGCCTGCGCCGCGGGGCTTCTCTCCGCCAGGCGGCGCGACTGGGACCGCGACAAACTCGAGGCGGCCGACCTGTCAACCCGGTGGTTTCCCCCCGTCTTCCCGAGCTCCGCCCCAACGAGCCGGCTGAACCAGGATGGTATGCGCCAGACCGGATTACCCGGCAGCCCGTGGCTCGTCGCGGGATCAATCTCCAGCCTGGCCTCCATGATCGCCAGTGCCGACATGGGAGCCCGGAAGCTCTGGTTTCCAGGCGCCGGGGAGCACCCCGTCTACTCGATCGGTAAACGGCAACCCGGTGAAACCCCGGCTGTTCCGCCAGGCTATTGGCTGAGCGAATCGCCCATCGAGGACCAGCTACTCCTCGTTCGTGAAGCTCCCGCGCACGCCGGCTGCACAGCTGGAGACATAGAGACCGAGCTCGAAGGAGCCGGCTACGAGGTGGAGGGCATCGAGAGCCTGAAAGCCGAAGCCGAACTTGGAGCCGCGGCGCTGGCCGCGGTTGGCTCCGGGCTGCTGAAATCCTGGACGCGGTACTACACGCTGCTCCAAAAGCTTCCGGCTGCCTCCTCGGGAAGCCAGGGAGACGCTGAACCCCAGGACGCCAGCCCCGGCAGCTGAGCTCATCCGCCCAGGAAGTTCAGCTCTCCAGCAGGAGAATCCAGCAGGCCAGCGCCGTAAAGCCGGTCAAAGAAAAGCTTCATGGCCTCGAGCTTGTCCTCCCCGAGATCGTAATCGATGAGGCTGCCCAGGTAATGGATCCCCGCAGCCACATCGAAGCCGGCTGGCAGATCGGCGCCCGCCACGATCTCATCAATACGAAGCAGGCCCGCTTCCTTGGCCCGCGCAAGCCGCTCGATAAGAAAACCCTGGACCGAGGCAGCAGCAACGGCCTCCTGCCTGCAGGCCCAGAAGGCATAGACGAAGGGAAGACCCGTCCAGCGCGTCCATTCAGTCCCAAGATCCGTATCCAGCCAGTCAGCGTAGCGCCCGCCGGCCAGCGCTGCATCACCGATCAGCAACACGGCATCCAGCCCGGACAGCTCATCCGCTCCACCAGCGAGATAGTCCTTCATAGAAGCCGGATCACAGGGAACAAACTCAGGCTCGGCGCCCCAGACCTCCCTGAACAAGAGCCGGGTCAGCAGGGCCGAGGTCATCGAGCAGGTATCCAGGCCGACCCGCTTCACCGAGGAGAGGCTCTCGCGGTAGTAGAGGCGTATGCTGCGCACCCCCCCATAGCTCGAGATACCGATCCCGGGAACCACACGGTAATCCGGGCTCGCGATGGAGGCCACCACCGGTATCAGGGCAACATCTAGCTCGGCGACCTCGAGCATCTCGGCAAGCCGACTGGGAACGTGGTAGCCCATGCTCATTCCATCCTTCGCTTCACCCAATCCCCAGAGAAGGGGCAGCGCGTTCAGGTAATCGATGCCGCCCAGCCTGAGAAGACCATCTCCTGAGGCGGCCGTTGAACCCTGGATGCCGTAAGATTCCTGCATAGTTGTATACGAGAACTGAGAACTGGTTGATTGAAATAGAAGGCGCTGATTATAGATACCTGTAGCGACAGTTGACAAGTAAGACAAGGCGTACGAGCATGGGCCGTGTCATGAAAAAAGCTCGGAAATAATGCTCAGCCGCAAGAACAGACGCCGGCTGAGAAACTACCTGGTCGGTCTCATCGGCCCTCGCCTGGCCCGAATCTGGGGATGGAGCCTGAGAAAACGCATCCTGCCGGGGGGTATCGAGGAGAAAGATGGATGGGTCAACCCACCGGGCCTGATTGTCCTCGTTTGGCATCAACGTCTCTTCACGCTGGCGACCAGCTTCCCCGACGCGGGCTTCAAGACCCTCGTCAGCCCCCATGCAGATGGAGAGATGCTGGCCAGAATTGTCAAAGGACTCGGACACGATGCCATTCGCGGCTCTACCACCAGGAGATCTGTCGCCGCCATCAGGGAATTGATCCGGGCTAAAAAAGAAAACGTGCGGATCGGCATAACCCCTGATGGACCGCGCGGTCCTCCACGCAAAATTCAGCAGGGAGCCATCTACCTCGCCTCAAAAACCGGCCTGCCGATCCTGATCACTGGAATCGGGCTGGCCAATAGCTGGACCTTCAATTCATGGGACAAATTTAAAGTCCCTAAGCCTTTCAGCCGCATACTCTTGCGTCTGGGTGAGCTGGTCAATATTCCGCCCGATCTCAATCGGAAGGAAATAGAGGAATGGCGCCAGAAGATCGAAATAGCCATGTGCGAACTCTCCGACGATACAGATGAGCGCTTCGAAGAGCTCTATGCGAGCTCCTCGAAGCTCCGTGGAATGTTCCAGAGGTGAAAAATCACGCTCCTGGGACGCCCCAGTCCCATTATTTACCTCGATCAGCGCATCCCGGCTTGCGCCGGGAAGCCTGAAGAAATAGAATTCACCCGCCTGGTACGCCGCACGTTTCGAGGGTCCTAGGACCCTATGAATGGATAATCCTCGAGCGGGAACCTTCTGTCTTTTGCTCGCCGTTGGGCTGGGCATCTGGAGTGTATTCAACAGCCTCGACCAGGGGAACCGGAGGCTGGTTCTTCGTGATCCCTCCAGTGGCGTTCAATCGCCCGTGAAGCCCCCCGTGCCGTCGTCCGTCATCGAGACCCTCGACCCGGACCATCTTGTTGAGGCGAAGGTTGTCGATCCATTGGGGAAACCGATCGGTGAGGCTCTCGTACGCTGCGGCAATATCGAGACGCGATCCGATCACCTCGGAATATTCAAGCTTCCCAGCGGAAGCGAAAAGATAGAGCTCTCGCACCAGGAATACTTCCCCGCCACCATCAGCTCTCTCGCCAATCCAGCGAAGAACCCGCCGACAGGTAAAGAGGAATCCCGACCTCTGGAAGAAATC
>DODI01000609.1:0-4552 GCA_003509045.1 Planctomycetota bacterium
CGCGCGCACCGACCTGCCGGACGTCGACGCCGCGTTCGACGCGACCATCGTCACGGCGAACTGACCGGCACCCCCAGGAAGTACCCGAAACAGCACCACCCCGCGGGGTGCGTGTAGGCTCCCGCTCCCCCGTAACGGCCGACACGCACCCTGCATCTCCTCTTCGAGAGGCCCTCACCATGACCACACCCGCGACAGCTACGGCACCGGCAGAGATCAGTCTTACCGGCATCCGAAAGACCTTCCGCACCCGCAAGGGCACGGTGACGGCACTTGATGACTTCACTCTGCAGGTGTCCGGCGGGGAGTTCGTCGCTATCCTCGGGCCCTCCGGCTGCGGCAAGTCCACAGCCCTGCGCATGGCTGCGGGGCTCGATGTTTAGGATGCTGGGGCTGTCACCGTCGACTCCGGATCTCCCGCCGAGCTGGGCGGCGCGGGCCAGCAGGGTCGCGGGCGAGGACTTGTCGATTTTTCGGGCGGCCGTCACGGCCCTTCGCCCGGCATCCGGGAAGCCTGACCGGTCTTCAATCCTGGACCGGATCAGGATTCCCGCGATGAGGTCCGGGTTGATTTTCAGGGCCCTGTCGAGGTGGACCCTTGCACGGTGCGTATTGGAGAAGGTCTCCAGGTAATATTCGGCAAGCCGAATAGAGGCTATCGCGCAACCAGCCTTCTCTGAAGCAAGCATGGCCTTTCGCCAGTTGTTGTCGTCCCTCTGGGCCGCGATGGAACTTTCGGCCTGTAGGCTCCCGGCGAGGTCGTAATGGTAGAGCCCCTTTCCCTTCTCAGCCTGGATTGCCAGGCGCAGGGCATCTGAATCAGGATGCTCGTCTGAATCGTGCGCTCCCTGCATTCGCAGGAGAACCCCAAGGAGGTAGTGGTCCCTCGCCCGGGGGGCGTCCTTTTCCACCCGGTCACGCAGGGCCGCGAGGGTCCCCGTGGGGGCGAGGACGGCATTTTCCGCGAGCTCCTGGCTGGTGGAGAACTCTTTGTACGAGGCGAGCGCTTTGCCAGCAGGCAGGCCTTCCCTCCAGCCCCTGGCGGGTTTCCCCTCCTGGTCGGTGATCCGTGCAGTGAAGCCCCAGCTGCCCTCGGATTCTCCGATCTTGACGAGGAGGCAGTTCCAGCCTTTCTGAAGTGGAAGGCCGATCGCGTTCTGGTCGAAGACGAATTTCCGCTGGATGTCTTCGGAGGCGAGGAGCTTTCCGTTGAGCCAGACCCTGTAGCTCTCATCGCTGCCAAGCCTAAGGGCCAGGTTGCTTTGCGCCGCTGCTTCGATGAAGGTGACGGCGTAGGCGAGAGCCTCATCCCTGGGACGCAACATCTCATCGAAATTGACATAGCCGGCCAGTGTTTGCCTGGGAAGAGTTCGCCAACGCACCTCGCGGGCCTTGCCTTCGGCCGCTTCATCGAAGTCGATTCCTTTCTCCGGGGCGTAGGCGCTCAGGAAGCCGGTTCCTCTTTCGTTATCGAAGGGGCCAATGATTCGCCAGTTGCCCAGCAGCCCGAGTGAACTCCAATGGTTGTCAGCGTCGGATGTCGATCCGCTGGCATCCAGCGAGGCCCAGCCAGCCTGGTAGGAGGCAAGGGCGCTGATGGTCGGGGAGAGCTCTGCGAGCTGTCGGGACAGGGCGGAGAAGAGGGGAACTACATCCGTGGAGCGGCCGAGTTGGCGACTGAGGGCCGCGGTTCTGCGTAGCGCCAGGTCGATCTCAGGCATCAGCGCGAGCTTGTCCTGCGTAGGTGCTTTTAAGGAAGAGAGCGTTTTGAGGAGGTTTCTGTACTGTTCCAGCGCCGTATTGAAACGCCCCTCGTAAAGGGACTCTTCGGCTTTTTCGATGGCTGCCTCAAGATCCGGATTACACCATGCGCTTTGGCAGCAGCACGCTGCGGCCAGGAAGGCTACTGCGAAGAGGGGAGCCCGGAGAGTCATGGAGAAATGTCTCCGGCTAAGCTGGGATCGATTCATCTGTTTAGTCCAGTTGCTTGGTTTCGAGTTTTGCTTCGCCCTTGCGGCAAGGCCGTAATTATTTGATCACCCTGGCTCCGCACCAATTGGCGCGGTCGAGAGCTGCGCTTGAATCTTTCCCTCCAAAATCGACCTCCAGGGAGAGCAGGCTGCCGCCGGCTATATCCAGGTCCAGATCGAGAGGGGGGTCGGAAAATCTCATGGGCTTCTCTTTAAGCAGCTTCCCATCGAGGAGAATCCGGAAGACGACGGATCCTGTGCTCTCCGCCGCCTCAGGTTGTGAGGCGGGGCGGGCCGAGTCATCTAGACCTATGGTGGCCTGGAATTTCTTGAAGCCGCTGGCTATATCGTAGTCAAGCCGTGAGTAGGCGTGCACTCCAAGCCCCTTTGGATAGGTCTTTCCGCCCATCTTCAGGGGGTTGCCCAGGACGTTGCTGTCCTGTCGGAAGGGGAGCCTGGCGAGAAAGAGGCTGCCAAGGTGCTCCTTGGTCTTCGTGGGCTTCATGTCGGAGAGGTACTGGCAGCGGCCTCCGAGAAAGCTCACCTGGGCCAACTGGCCGAGAGGCAGGGAGACGGCCCCCAGGAGCTCGTGTCCCAGGGTGAGGCTCTTCTCGCCAATGTTCTTGAGCTTGCCTTGCAGTTTTCCTCCATCTCTGAGGAAGACAGCCACTCGCTGCCCCGTTGTTTCTTTTTTCTCGCTGCCGGGGGTCTCTTCATCTATCGCGGCAAATTCGAGGGCTCGAACCTTGCCGGCGGCGAGCTTGACCTCGCCGACTCCATCTGCGCTGAAGAGGATCGAGTCCCGCTTGAGCTCCTCGAGGAATCCTGTCAGGCGGGTTCCGGCGCTCAGGTGGGCCACGTCATTTTTTGTGGGGGCTTTGAGCAGGCCGTTCCGGAATCTTGACCACTGGAACTCGCTTGTGAAGGCGTTGCGGTAGAGCAGCAGTCGGACCCCCACCAGGTTGAGGCGGAGCTGGCCATTCTTCTGACTTACCTGCTGCGAGATGCCGGTGCAGGCGGCGATGAGGAAGTCATCTTCCTTGATGGGTTCTATCCCAACCGGTGTGGCCCAGAAGTGATCTCCATTGGAGAGAACGATTTCAGCCGTCTCCTTGAGAGCCGAGGTTTTTTTCTTTTCACCGGGGGGTTGGAAATCCAGGAAGAGAAGATCCTCGAGTAGATGAGGGTCGGGGCCCGCCTTGAGAATCGTTGGTGTTGTCTTGGAGGAGAAGCTGAGCGCTCCTTCTCCGAGGTCGAGCCTCGAGCTTCCGGAAATTGACAGGATAGCTACCGATGAATGTTTTTTTTCGGGAGCCGCGGCCGGCTTCTTTTCCTGCAGATCCTGCCCGGCAGGACTCTGCGAGGATAGGGCGACGCAACAGACGATGGATATCGCCAGGAGTGCTCCTGGAAACCGCAGTGCACCGTTCTCTTGCTTGCTATAGGGAGCTCTGTTCATCTTGGCCTATTCCCACATGCCTCCTGCGCTGGCCGGAGAGCCAGGGCAATCATCCGGGCGGAAATCCGCCGGATTCAATCTCCTTTCACTCGTCTCTCTCTCAGGTCATTGATAGATTGGAGGGACAGGTGAAAACCACGTAATTCAGTGTCATTTGAGTTAAATGGACAATGTGGGAATTCTAGGACTCAAGTAGATCGAGGTCCACCCCAAAACAGCCTCATTCGTAATCCAGCTCAGCCAGTTGACATATCGGAACTTCGGGTTATTTTACCTCTGAAGAGAAACCCGCCGCCATTAAGAGGAGAGCGAGCATGGCACGCCGGAAGAATACCGCTGACTGCAAAGATGTATTGGGGAAGATTTTTGAAGCCAAGGCGGCTGGTCAGCCGCGCGGACGAACCTACAGTGGGGAGACTGCTGGAGATGCTCGTCATCCTGAAAAGACGGGAGCTGGAGTCCAGGGTCGCAGTCCTGCCGAGCTCCAGGCAAGCCCCTTGCTTCGCCAGCCGCAGGGCGATAATTCTGAAGCGCTGAATCGCCATGGAGGCATCAGGTCCAGCGCGCCGGATGTGGCTGGATCCGGAGCGCCTTCGCATTCAGTTCCGCACGGGGAGCCTGTAGGGCCGGAGTCTCACGAGATAGATGCCGGAGCGGTGAATGCGATCGAGGTCCGCGATTCCGGGCCTGAGGCTGGCGACCAGTTCTCTCCTGGTGGAGAGGCTGATGGATTTTCCGATGGCGCCCCCGAACCTGACGAGGAGGCTGCGGAGGAAGAGGTCGGATTCGATGGAGGAAACGAAGACATTGGCGCCGGGGAAGTTGATCCTGTCGCCTCGCGCATGTCGGGAGATCGATCGTTTAGCTATGGCGCGGATGATGGTGAAGCATCCGGTTTAGTGACAGATGACCAGCTTGCGGATGAGATCATCACCCAGGCTCTCAGCGGTGATTCCGCGGCGGGACAGCCGCGCCCCGGGTCAAGGATCCTGGGCTGGTTGCTCAGGGACGATTCTATGGGAATTTTTGGCCAGTCAGTCCAGGTGAGGGCATCGACTATGGTACTGGTCGGCCTGACGGCGGCTATTTTTGTAGGTCTTCTCGGGCTTTATTTGAACATTGA
>DODI01000426.1:0-4546 GCA_003509045.1 Planctomycetota bacterium
GCGCGCTCAGGCCTTCGCCGCGATGAGCTTATCCAGCTCTTCCCTGAGCCGGCCAAGGACCTCGTCATAGGTATAAGCGCCCAGGGGCTCAGCCTTGCGTTTGAGATTTACGGTGCGAGGCCCGCACCAGAGCCCCAGGTCGGCATCGTCCGTCTCGCCGGGGCCATTCACTCGGCAACCCATCACGGCGATGGTCAGGTCGTACTCGTTGGCGTAGACCGTCATCTCCTTGACCTCCTTGGCGAGATCGATGAAGGCCATGTTCTCAACCCGTGAACAGCTCGGACAGGCGATGATATTCAACCCCTCGCCCCAGTGCTCCGGAACTGCGCGGATCCGGCCGGCGCGGATATCCTCGATGATCTTGTGGCCGGCCTCGACCTCCTCCGCCTTACGATCGTTCGGAAGCGTCAGCGACACCCTGATCGTATCCCCGATACCAACCGTGATCAGCTGGTCAAAAGCGATCCGGGTCTTGATGATTCCATCTGGCGGCAGGCCGGCCTCGGTCACCCCCAGGTGCAGGGGGACATCGGGGCGCTCCTCGGCAAAGAGCCGGTTTGCCCGCACAACCTTCTCAGGTTCGGAATCCTTCAGCGAGACCACGTAACGGGTGAAACCGATGTCATCGAGGTAGGCGCAGTGGTCAACAGCGCAGCGCACCATAGCCTCAATCCCATCATCCGGGTATTTCTCCTTATAGGCGGGATCCACGGAACCGCAATTCACCCCCACCCGCAACGCGCAGTCATTCTCCCCGGCCACCGAGGCGATGAAGGCCACCTTGTCCCGAACCGGCTTGTTCTTCTCCACGTGATAAAGATGGCCCGGATTGTAGCGAACCTTGTCCACGCTCGGAGCGACCTCGGTCACGAGACGATAGTTCTCCTGCAGATCGACGACAAGATTGGCATCCGTCTCCTTCCGTATCTCCGCAAGCGCCCTGGCATCTTTCTTATTGTCACAGGCGACGCGAACGATATCCGCCCCCGCCCCCAGCATGTCCGCGATCTGGGAGAGCGTCTCCTCAATCTCCTGGGTATGCGTCGCGGTCATCGTCTGCACGGGAATATCATGCTCCCGGCCGATCATGGCCGAGCCGACACGCACAGAGCGGGTTGGATTGCGTTGAATTTCTTTCGACATAGATGGTATCCAATCCTGGGCCGGGACCTTAAAAACAGGGTCTCAAACGAACGATTCCCGACGCGACGAAGGACCCATTGTATTCAGCCCGGGCACATCGGTCAACGAATCCGCCTTGCTCACCTGTTTCTGAATCCCGCTCACTGCTCGATCTTACCGGCACCTTTATCTATGATCCGTCACAAAACCGACCTAAAAACTCTGCTGCCGCTGGCGCTCTGGCTGCTCTGCCATGCGACGGATCTTACCCGGGCCCAGGAGCCCCCGGATGAGACCATCGGCTCCGTGGAATTCCCGGGGCGAACCTGGGTTCCCTACCGCAAACTGCTCGAGGCGAGCGGGTTGAAGCCCGGAGATGAATGGGGTCCGGAATCCGGCGGCAGGGCGCTGGAGGGTCTGCTCAAACTCGAGTTCATCGAAAAGGTCGAGCCGCCGACCATCGTCTCGGTACCCGGCAAGCCCCCGGCCATCAGAATCACCATCACCGAATACCCCCTCCTTGAAGCGATAGAGATCACCGGCAGCGCGGCGCTTTCCAGGCGCTCACTGAAAGACGCCCTCCTGCGCAAGGAAGGCTCGGCCTTCAGAAGAGAAGACCTCGAGCTCGCCAGGGAAACCCTCAGGCGAACCTACCAGGAAGATGGCTTCCTCTTCGTCCAGGTGGACGCGGCGCTGCAAGCTCCCGGACCGGGCCGAGTGAAGCTCCTCCTCGACATCGAAGAGGGGCTCCGGACGAGCATACGGGATGTGTTCATCATCGGAAACTCGGAGCTGACCCGTGATGAGATCATCGAGATCAGCGGGCTGCGCCCCGAACGTCTCTTCGGCGCCGTGGACAGGGGCTATTTTGTCCCCCACCAACTCGACAGTTCGCTCGACAAGCTGAGAAACTACTATCGCTCGAGAGGCAACCTCGACGTGAAGCTCGGCCTCGATGACATCTCCATCAATCCCTCCCTCCGGGACGTCACGATCTCGCTGGAGATCAGGGAAGGCGCCCGCTACCGGCTCCAGGAAATTCGCCTGGAGGGGAACCAGGTCTTCGGCGATGCCCTGCTCCTGCAGACCCTCTCCTTCGAGGGCGGGGCCTTCTATTCCGGCGCGAAGGTCGAAAAGCTGCGGCGAACCCTTGTGAGAATCTACCAGGAACGCTCCGACCGCATTCCGCAGGTAAACGCCCGGCTCCTCTATACCGGAGAGAATGACATAGCCGTCGTCTTCCAGATCGATGAGCGAGAGCACCTCTTTGTCGACAAGGTCGAGATCCGGGGCAACACCAGGACCCTTGACCGGGTCATCCGCAGGCACTCGAAACTTGTCAGCGGAGCGCCGCTCAGCCTGCTCGCCATGGATGAGACGATGGACCGGCTGCGGTCGTCGGGCCATTTCGATGATGTCTCCTTCAGCGTAGACGAATCGACGTCGCCAGAGCTCCGAAACGTCCAGATCAACGTCAAGGAAAAGGAGGCCGTCGGACGCTGGGATCTCGGAGGCGGCGCAGCGAGCGGAGAGGGAGAGGTCGGCTACTTCAGACTCGAGCATACGAATTTCGATCTCTTCGCCCTGCCCCGAAGCCTGACGGACTGGTCAGACGCCTTCGTAGGAGGGGGACAGTCCGTCTATGCCGAGATCGTCCCCGGAAACGTCGAGAGCCAGTACATGTTCGGCTTCCACGAACCCTACCTCTTCTCCAGCGACCGGACCTTCACCCTGCGCGCAGGCTCGCAAAAATTCTATCGGGGCGCCTACGAGGAGAGCAGGGTGAAGACGGAGCCCGAAGCGCGGCAATATCTCGACATCGACCACCACCTCTCTCTCGCCCTCGCCTGGCGGCTCGATGACGTCAGCCTCGGCGACATCAGCGCCTCGGCGCCGGCGACCATCGCAACGGCCCCCGGCAGCATCCTGCTCAGCTATCCGCGGCTCTCGCTTCGCTACGCCGAGCTCGAAAACAACATCTACGGAGGACCGAAGGGGCTGCTGGCTGAGCTGAAGCTCGATGCGGCAGGGCCCGCCACCGGCTCCGACATCGAGTTCTTCCGAGGAAGCGCCTCGGCCGATTACTACAAGCCTCTCTTTGATCGCTACGCCGATCTCAGGCATCTCCTGCACGTTGGAATCGAGGCCGGGTGGATCGGGGGCGGCTCGGACGGGGTGCCGTTCTACGAAAACTACTTCCTTGGAGGGCCGCACAGCTTTCGCGGCTTTGAATACCGCGAGGTCGGCCCCCACGAACAGGGAGAGCCGCTTGGAGGAGGAGCCCTGCTCAGGGGAACCATCGAGTATTCCGCGCCGCTGTTTTTCCGTGAGCTCAGGGCAATCGCCCTCTTTGACTGGGGGCTGCTCGAGAGCGATCCCGGCGACTTCTCCGGCGGACGGCTCCGGTCCGCGGCCGGCGGAGGTCTCCAGTTCCGATTTCCTTTCCTCGGACAGGTCGTCCCCATCAACCTCTACTGGGCCAAACCCCTCGCGAAACAGGACGGTGACCGGCCCGAAGCTTTTTCCTTCTCCATCGGCTACGCCTTCTGACAAGCCCCCTGGCTCCTCCGGGCTTGCAGCCGCGGCCTCCAGAACTCCTAATACATTCCATGACCCGTCAGACGGCGAATATCATCATCTACCGCCAGCGCCCCGAGCTGAAGGTCTTCCTCGTTACGAGAGCCAGCGAGATGAACTTCCTCGGCGGCTATCTCGCCTTTGCCGGAGGCAAGGTCGAACCCGGCGACGAGACCATCCCGCTGGCTGAAGAGCTCGGCGCCGACAAGACCGAGACGCTGGGCTGCGCCGTACGGGAGCTCTTCGAGGAGACCGGCATCCTGGCGACCTCCAGCGGAGCTCCGGCGCAGGAGGAGCTCAAGAGGCTGCGCCTCGAGATGCTTGCCGGCGGCGACGCAGGGGAGTTCTTCTCCAGGCTGCGGACCTCAGGTGCCAACCTCGAGCCCGGCACCTTTGTGGAGGCGATTCGGCTGGTCACGCCCCGGTTCTCCCGGCGACGCTTTTCGAGCACCTTCTTCCTGTTTGAGACCGACAAGGAACCGGAGATTCTTCCCGGCGAGCTTGCCGGCGGCGGCTGGTGGACGCCGGCCGCGGCCATCGAAGCCTGGCGCCGGGGAGAGCTCCTTCTCGCCCCGCCCGTGATTGTCATCCTCCGCCAGCTAGCCGGCGGCCTCGACGCCTCAACACTCGAATCAATGCGGACCAGCCCCAGTGAATTCGAGGGCTCGGGCCTCGCCATTCCCTGGGGACCCGGCATCGAGCTCCTGCCCTTCCACTGTCCGCCGCTGCCGCCAACGCTGCCTTCGAGCACCTTCCTGGTCGGCTCAAAAAGGTTCATCATCATCGACCCCTCTCCAACAGGAGAGAAGGAGCAGGCCCATCTCCTGGCGGCAATCGAAAACCG
>DODI01000426.1:4901-8568 GCA_003509045.1 Planctomycetota bacterium
GCCATCGTCCTCAGCCACCATCACGCCGATCACGTTGGCGCCGTCGACGCGGTACAGGAGCGCTGGGGCTTGCCCTGCTGGGGTCACAGAAGAACCGGCGAGCTGCTGGAGAGAAGCTTCGACAGGGAGCTCGGCGAGGGCGACCTCATCGAACTGGGAGAGAGCCCGGCCGGCGAATCCGGCTGGAGCCTTCGCTGTCTCTTTACCCCGGGGCATGCAGAGGGGCATCTCGCCTTCTTCGACGAACGTCACCAGGCCCTGCTTGCAGGCGACCTGCTCTCGACCCTCGTCAGCATGTATGTCGGCTCTCCAGGCGGCCACCTCGCAAGCTATTTCAAGTCGCTGGAAAAAATCCGGCGCCTCGACATCAACCTGCTCTATCCTTCCCACGGCATGCCGACCGCCGATGCCCGGAGCCTGATCAATAAGACCATCCAGCATCGCAAAAAAAGAATTGAGCAGGTCCGGGACAAGCTGGCTGAAGGCCTCGGCGAAGTGCGTGAGCTCTCCCGTGAAATCTACCACGATGAGGCGGACTCCAGGCTGAGACCCCTCTACGAGCGAACGACGCGGGCGGCGCTCGAATACCTTGTCGAACAGGACAGGGCACGGGAGCTCGCAGAGGATCACTACGAGATCAAGCCGGGTCCGCAGCTCGAGCCGCCGCCGGGGAGCGGAAGCTGAACCATACCGCGAGCATGAGCAGCAGCACCTTGGCCAGCTCCAGGCTCGTATAGATGCCGTGCAATCCATTGAAACGTTCCAGCGCGGCCGGGAGAGGGTCACGCGGAACAAAGTCCAGGGAACGCCCCAGTGTGGTGATCTCCGGCGCCAGCCAGAAGGTCAGCACAAGCACGAGGGCGCCCGCTCCGCAGACCCCCAGGAGGGCTCCTCGAGAGCCCGCGCGCAACGCGCAAAACAAGGCGGCGGCGGCAAGCAGAAGCTGGCCTGTATTCCAGCTCGAAAAATTCTGCCTGTTCAGCTCCCCGGTAATGACCCAGGCTACGCTGGTCTTCTTCGC
This sequence comes from Planctomycetota bacterium, assembly GCA_003509045.1. Classification (GTDB taxonomy): domain Bacteria; phylum Planctomycetota; class UBA8108; order UBA8108; family UBA8108; genus UBA8108. The sequence continues at coordinate 5,923 of DODI01000426.1, forward strand.
CGCGGCATCGCCGGGCTTGAAGCCGACCCTCGAAGCCAGCTGCTTATTTTCCACCACGGCCCTCTCGACTCCGGGAAAGGATGACCCTACCACCCAGAGCAACAGGAGGCTGGCCCCCAGCCAGGTGCCAAGAACCAGTGCCAGCGTCATCTTTCTCCTGGCTGCCATCTGCGACTTCTCACTCAACCCCTAGCCCTCCGCCCGGTCGTCCTCAGCAGCCGGCGCGCCGTGCGCCTCAGCAGCCGGCGCGCCGTGCGCCTCAGTAGCCGAGTCCGGCAGCAGGTGTCCCATCTTGTCGCGCTTGGTGCGCATATAGGCCTCACTGTGTTCATTGGCCGGGGCGATGATCGACTCCTGGCTGACAACCTCGAGGTTGTAGCCATAGTAGATAAAGGCATCCTGCTTCTTGGGATTGTTGGTCAGCAGGCGAACCTTCCTGAGCCCCAGGTCCTTCAGGATCTGGATCCCTACTCCGTAATCGCGCATGTCGGCCCTGTAGCCAAGCGCCAGGTTCGCCTCCACCGTATCAAGCCCCTCATCCTGCAGCGCGTAGGCCTTGAGCTTTTCCAACAGGCCGATGCCTCTCCCCTCCTGCGGCAGGTAGACCACCGCGCCGACGCCTTCCCCGGCGATCCGGGCAAGCGCCCCGCGCAGCTGCCCGCCGCAGTCGCAGCGCAGAGAATCAAGCACCTCGCCCGTAAAACACGACGAATGGACTCGGACCAGGGGAGCCTCCACGCTCTGAAGGTCGCCCTTGAGAATAACGATCGGCTCGCTGGAATCGAAATGAACCTTGTAGCCGTAGACCGTCAGCGCGCCGAAATCCTCGGTGGGAAGCTTCGTCTCGACGACCCTTTCCACCAGCGTCTCGGTACGGCGGCGATAGCGGATCAGCTCTTCGATGCTGACGATAGGGGTTCCGCTCTCCCTGGCAATCTCGAAGAGACGTTCTCCCCGAGCCATCTGCCCATCCTCATCGAGAATTTCAATCAGGGCTCCAACCGGAGTCAGCCCGGCCAGTCGGACGAGGTCGACAGCCGCCTCAGTATGCCCCGCGCGATGCAGGACGCCGCCCTCGTGCGCGACGAGCGGATAGATATGCCCCGGACGGGCGAGCTCCCCTGGGGTGGTCTCCTCGGCTGCGAGGGCCCGGATCGTATCACAACGTTCTGATGCCGAGACCCCGGACTTGAGAGTCGCCAGGTCCACGCTCACCGTGAAATTCGTCTGGTGGAGAGCCGAGTTTGAATGGGTGGCGGGCTCCAGTTGCAGCGTCGCAGCCCTGTCCGGCGGCATCGGGACACAGAGCACCCCTCGCCCATCGCGCAGCATGAAATTGACCATCTCCGGGGTTATCTTTTCGGCGGCGCAGATAAAGTCGCCTTCGTTCTCACGGGCCTCGTCATCGACGACGACGACCATCCCTCCGGCGGCGATCGTTTCGATGGCCTGCTCTATCGCTGCAAAACTATTCTCTGACAATAAACCTCTCCAGTAGACTTCCAAACTCTCAGCATAACCCCCACCGGCAATCCTTCAAGCCGCCCGGAGCCGACTATTGTAGCCATCGGGAAAAAAGAAACCCCGATTATTTCATCTCCCGGGGGGCGCCAGGAACAGAAAACCTCGTCCGCAACGCCGCAACGGGGACAACCGCCCCGCCCCTGCTGTCCGCCCGCACTCAAGGCGAAGAAAAACTTTCCGGAACAGGGTAGTATTTCTGCTGACGGCCTCTCTTTCCCCAGCCGGTTGTCCCGCCCGGCCCAGATGGTACCTGTCGATGCTGAAACGCCTGCTAACTTCTCTCTCAACCTTCGTTACCCGCCAGCCCTGGCTGACCGCCGGGCTCTACATGGCCCTGGCCGTATGGGCCGTTCCAGCCGTGCTGAAGATCGAGTTCAAAACCGACCAGAACGACCTCGTGGGAGCGGACCTGGAATACAATCGCAGGTACCTGGATTTCCTGGAAGAGTTCGGCGACCTTGAGTTCCTCTATGTCGTGATCGAGGTTGGCGAGGACCAGCAGGCCGCCCTGGCGGCCGCCCGCGAGATCAGGGAGCGGGTGGAGCAGCTGGACGAACACGTCGAGTGGGCCCTCGATCGCATACCGGCCGAGGCGATGCGCTACGGCATCCTTCACCGGGAGGTTGAAGAGCTGGAAGTCCTGGCCTCGGCCCTGGCAGGAAACCGCGATCTGCTCGAAAAACTCGGGCAGACCGACCGCCTGGAGAGGCTCTTCTCCTTCTTCGCGGGACTGCTTGATCCCGAGGAGGTCGGCAGGCGCTTCGCATCCGGAGAAGACAACCACATCGGACCGGGCGCGGCGGGCGGCGCCGTCTCGCTGCTGGAGCATTCTCTCGCATCCACCCTCGCGGCCCTGGAAGGACGGGAGGGCGACAGCCTGGCCCGGCGGCTCGAGGCTGAACAAGGCGGCTCGCTGCGCGAGCGCGGCTACCTGGCGACGGAAAATGAAAAATACCTGCTTGTCGAGATCCTGCCGAAAAAAGACACCGGCACCGTTGAGCTCATTCGTGAACCTCTCCTTGAAATCCGCAAAGTCCTCGCGGATGTGAGGCGCGTCCACCCCGAGGTCGAGCTGGGCCTGACCGGACGACCCGTCCTCCAGGCTGACGAGATGATGACCAC
>DODI01000002.1:0-8294 GCA_003509045.1 Planctomycetota bacterium
TGTCTCCATCCTGAACAATCTGTTCGGGCTCAATGTAGAGGGTCGAGCCGCTCTGCGACCTGTCCCTCACCGGCCCCTTCATCCAGGACCTGTACTCCGCCTTCACCGGCAGCAGGTAGCGGTCGTTTTTCAGCGTGACCCCTTCGCTCTGGAAGCACTTCTTCAGATCAGGACGCTTGAGCATCGCGGTGGCTCCCTGGCGGAGCTTCTCCTTGAGGGAGGAGAGCTCGCGGCGCAGGCTGGACAGCTTCTCCGAGGCCTCGCTGCGCACGCCCTCATGAAGGTCGATGATCTCCGGTATCTCCTGCCTCAGCTCCGGCAGGTCATCGAGCTCCTCACCGAGCTCCGAAAGAGCGGGAAACCTGCCCTCCTCGCGGCAGAAGGCCTCACGAATGCCGAGGCCGGACCGGAGCAGGTCGACGATCCTGTAGAGATGCTCCGGCTCGAGAGGCTGGCCCCCCGAGTCATTGTCCTTGAGTCCCGAGCAGACGTCGGAGAGCCCTGCAAGAGGCAGCCTTGCAGACTCGAGGAGCTCACCAAGCTCCCTGGTTTCAGCGTGGACCCGACGTAGCTCCTCTCCATCCGGACATGGCCGGAGCTGCGAGGCCAGCTTCCGCCCGAGAACCGATTCGGCATAGGCGGAAAGAATCTCCCGTATCCGCCCATACTCAAGAATATGGATAGCGTGTTCAAAGGGCGCCATCAATCAGCCGGCGGCGGCGCGAAGAGCATCGATGACCTCCTCCTCGCTATCAGGGAAACGTCCCAGGCCCTTCTTGCTGAACACCAGCTCATCATCAAGCCTGATCTCGAAGACTCCTCCCCTGCCCTCGATGAGGGCCGGCGACGTCTCGAAAGCCTTTTCTACTGCGGCCGCCAGACTGACGGCGCGGGGCTTGTAGTTTCACTGAACGCAATATTCGATACTTATCTTCATCGTTAGAACTCCTTAATCTTGGTCGCTAAAGGATGGATTATAGCAGCAGCGGCGTCCGGTTAGAACCTCGAGCGACCACAAGAAATCGACTGCAGCCCCCCCATCGGGGATCTGCTATACTTCCCGACCATGCAAGCGGGCCTTTCCATTATCGACTGGTCGCTCGTCGCGCTCTTCCTGCTGGGTGTAGGCGCCGTCGGCTTCCGCTATTGCGGCAGCCAGGCGACAACCCGTGATTATTTCCTCGCTGGCCGTTCTATCCCCTGGTGGGCGGCAAGCCTGTCCATCATCGCCACCGAGACGAGCGCGGTTACCTTCATCGGCGTACCAGCAGCCGCGTTCTCAGACGATTGGACACTGCTGCAGCTCTTCGCCGGATTCGCCATCGGACGGGTCTTCCTCGCCCTTGTTTTCGTCAAGGTCTTCTACAGGCGTGAATACATCACCGTCTATGGATTGCTCGCCGAGCGTTTCGGTGAAAAAACCCGTCTGCTCTCGGCGCTCCTCTTTCTCGCCGGGAGAGTGGTGGCAAGCGCTGTGCGACTCTACGCCGGCTGCCTCGCAGTCAAGATCGCCCTCGGGACCGACTCGATCGAAACCGTGATCATCTCCCTGGGACTCTTCGGAGCGGCCTTCACCCTGAAGGGAGGAATCAAGGCGGTCGTCTGGACGGATGTCATCCTCGGCATCACCCTGCTGGCAGGATGCCTGATTTCCTCCGCCTGGATCCTGGCCTCGTTCCCGGAGGCCGCAGGTTCGATCTTCGACCTGGAGGGCATCTCCCGGAAACTGTCGATGGTGCGCATCGACAGCTCCATCTCAGATGCCGGCGGTCTCATCGCCGGGCTTCTCGGCGGCATGGTCCTGACCCTCGCCACCCATGGAACGGACCAGGACATCGCCCAGCGAATGCTCACCTGCCGAGATGCGCGCGGCGGACAGCTCTCGGTACTTGGAAGCGCGATCCTCATCATCCCGTTGATCGCTCTCTTCCTCGCGCTGGGAACCCTGCTGTGGGCCTGGCACAAAGCGGGAGCCGCCGGCTATGCCGTACCGAAAGATCTGAATGAGCTCTTCCCGCTCTTCATCGTCAACGACCTTCCCCCGGGACTTGCCGGCCTGGTCATGGCCGGGCTCCTGGCCGCGGCGCTGTCGAGCTTCACCTCGGTCCTCAACGCCCTCAGTGCGACAACGGTCGTGGACATCTACAAGCCCTTCGCCGAGAGAAGCGGCGTCTATTGCGACGCCCACTATTTGAAGGTTTCCCGCGGAGCGACCATCCTCTGGACCCTTCTCCTCATCGGACTCGCCATCGCCTTCGTCGGAAGCCAAGACAACATCGTCAAGATCGCCCTCAAGGTTCTCACCTACTTCTACGGCGGGTTGCTCGGAGCCTTCCTGCTGGCCATCCTGACGGACAGGGGCAGCGGGCTCAGCGTGATGACGGGAATGCTCTCCAGCGTCCCGGTGGTCCTACTGCTTCAGCTGCGCCAGTTCACGGAACAGCCCGCGACAGCCCCCGGCCTGCTCCAGGGTCTGCTGGAAGGCATTGACCCTGAAACCCGCGCGGCAATCCTTTGGCTGCCGGACATAGCCTGGCCGTGGTGGATCATCATCGGCACTCTGACGTGCTTCCTCATCGGCTGCCTGGGGAAATCGAAAAACCTTTCCGTCGAGAGCGGAAACTCCTACTCCTCGGAGGCCGAGGCAGGCTGAGGGCGGCCGAGCTCCTGGAATCGCTCAATATCGAAGAACTTCCAGACACTTCGAATATCGAGGTAGCGCTGCACCTCCTTGCCCTTCGTATCGAAATAGATATAGGTAGGATAGCTGTGTACATTCAGCTGCCGCGCCAGGCGTGCCGTGGGGTCGAGCAGGATGACGAACTCCCCCTGCTGCTTCGACAGCCAGGACTCCATTCTCGCCCTGTTCTTCTCTGTACAGACTGTCACCAGCTGAATATCACTATCACGCCTGGAGAGCGAGGTGAGCGCAGGAATCGCCTCGATCGACTCGATGTTGGCACAATCCCAGAAGGCCAGGACCGTCGGCTGACGATAGGAAAAATACGGCCACACCCACTGCCGTCCACTCCTGTCTTCGAGATCGACCCCGGGACTCATACACCCCTGCAGACTGAAAAAAAGAAGGCAGCACAAGACCACCCCGGCTATTCCCTTCTCGGGATGCAGGCTCTTCTGCCTGTGGACTCGCTCCATCTTCTTCTCCTCAACACTTCCGCTCTTCAACGCTGCCGCTCTCCACCGTGGGAATACTAACCCCTCGAAGCGGCAATTACGAACAGGAAGGCGGAAGGCTACTTCCCTGCGCGTTCGAGAATCACCGGAATGACCTCGACGAGGCCTTTTCCCATCTCGAGATCCCAGATACGCAGGGTTCCCTCGTAGCCGGCTGTAGCCAGCCGGTCTCCGGCCGCGTTGAAGGCAAGCGCGTAGATCCAGCCCTGCTCTGAACGCAGGCCGGCAATCCGCTGGCCGCTCTCAGCATCGTAAACACGGAGCGCCTTCGCCGAACCGGCGAGCGCCAGCTTCGTCCCATCCACGCTATACCCGGCGGCGAAAATCAGGCCTGGCTGTTTCTCGAGCTTTGTGCCCTCCACCAGGGAACCCGCATCGTAGATTCTCGGCTCCATCTTCTCGCCCGCGACAAGGAACTGGGAAGAGCCCGGTCGCGTGACTACGCGGGTAACGGCCTGAGCGAAGGTTCCGAGAGTCTTCAGGAAGCCGCCATCCTTTGCCGCTGCCGCCCGAATCGTACGGTCCCTGCCGCAGGAGAACAGCCTCTTTCCATCGGAAGAAAAAACGGCCCCAAGAACCCAGTCGGAGTGCAGATGGGAAGAATACCTCAGCTCGAGATCTTCTACGCCCAGCACATGCAGCGAGCGGTCGGTGCCTGCGAGGACCAGCCTGGAACCATCAGGAGAGAAATCGACGGAGTAGAAAACATCTCCTCCCATTCGCTTGAAGCGCAGCATCCTGGACTCCTCGACATCCCAGAGCTGGAGCTCTCCAAAACGCGCCGGGGAGCCGCCGGCAACGGCAAGGAGCCTGCCCCCGGGGGCGAGAGCCAGGGCATGAATCCTCTCGGCCTCCCCTCTGAAACGACGCAGGGGTTGAATCTCGACAGGCTCTTTCTTTCCACGAGCCCGGCTCAAAATATTCTCGATACCATGGACCAGCACCTCGCGATATCCGCCAATGAAGATGTTCTCCCCCGAGCTATCGAAGAGCAGGGCGGTAATAACCGGTGGGCGGGGATAAACCTGGGCGGCGAGAGGACGAGAGTATGGCTCCGGGCCTGCAGGTGGGGTTCCCGCCCGGGCTCCTCCCTTGATCCAGGCCTCGATCATGCGAATATCCTTTTCGCTCATCGGCTCCGCCTTTCGCGGCGGCATCAAAGGCTTCTGCTTGCCGCTGATCATCCTGAACAGGAGGCTCTCATTCGGCTTCCCCGGGACGATGGTCCGCCCGCGTTCGGAGCCGGCGAGCAGCTTCCCGAGGCTCTCCATGCTGTACTTCCCCTTGGGCTTGCGACCGCTATGGCAGCCCAGGCAGCTGCGCTTGAGGATCGGCACGACATGACCGTGAAAGGTCGTCCGCGAAGAATCGGCCGCGGCCTCTTCCGCGAGGACGCAAGTCCCGCCGACAGACATCGCCAGGACCAGCAATCCCAGGCTCGACAGAAGTCCGCGGCCGCCCCGGCTCCTCAACTCCAAACTCACAGCGCTGCAGATCATTTCTGAATCCCATCAAGAATCGAAAGCAAAGCTCACGCGCCTCGGCATGAGGCGCATGGAGTGTAACCGATAAAAATAGAGGTCTGCATCGTAGAACGAAAAACAGTGGAAGCGCGGATGGGCCTTCAAGTTGTTCCCAAACGATGCCGATAAAAAAGTAAGTCCCGACACATTGGATGCTTTAAATGGATTCGAATGATTTCCTGCTTCTATCCCTGGCGGTAACCGGCCTGGTGCTGCTGATCTCACTCTTTGTCGGCACATCGGAGCGAGCCGTCATTGAAGAGAACCCCATCTCGGGCTGGAAAAAGTTCACCATCAGGCCAGAAGCTCTGGCCGGTGGAGACAACCAGCGCACCCTGGTGAGCAGCCAGGAAAGCGGCGGCGAGCTGGAGGTCCTCTCCGGCAACTCCGGCTCCTTTCCGATCAAGATCGGACACCGTAGACACGGCGCCCTGCTGGTGATTGAAAAACCACTGCTGTCGCTGAAATCCAGCCTCAAGATAAGCCTGCTCGGGCAGCCCTGGATTCAGATCCGGACGGGCCGCAAGGAGGGAATACCCAGGCTCGTAGGAGCTGGAACGAGGCTGGCGGATGAGGTCCCGGAGGCCGGCAGCCTGCGGCTGAATGGAGACCTCCCCGCGCGTGAATACGAGATTCGCGTACGTGAAAAAGTTATCGCTACTGTCTTCCGGGAACAAGCGGACGACAGCGCAGATGAGGGCAGCTACCGGGTAGCTCTTCCCGAAGGTATTCCAGAGCTTCCATTCCTGGCCCTGGTTGTAGGCCTCGAGGTCGAGCTTGCAGCCTGCGCCAGGCCCGCGAGGACTCTTTCGCTGGAGAGCTGAAAAGAGGCTGGCTCTCAGGCATCCTCGGAGGCTTCAGCCGAGGTCTCCTCGGCTACGGCCTTGGCGCGCTCGGTCGCCGCTACAACGGCGTCAATCATCAGGCCCCGGAGCCCACCCGCCTCGAGAACATTCAGAGCGGCGATGGTTGTCCCCCCCGGCGTTGTCACCCTGTCCTTCAGAACAGCCGGATGCTCACCACTCTCCCTCACCACCTGCGCCGCCCCCGAGACGGTCTGGATGGCAAGCTTCATCGAAACTTCCCGGGTCAACCCCATCCGGACACCTCCATCGCAGAGCGCCTCGATGACCATGTAGATATAGGCCGGTCCGCTTCCGCTCAGACCGGTCACGGCATCGAGGAGATTCTCCTTCACCCTCACCACCTCGCCAACCGCTCCGAGCAGCTCCTCAGCAATATCGAGGTGCTCCGGCGTAGCCGAACCGCAAGCGGAAACACCGCTGGCCGCCGCGTCCACGATCGCCGCGATGTTGGGCATGCAGCGCACCACCGGATTGTTCTTGCCCAGCTTCTTGCTGATGTACGCGCCCTTCACTCCGGCCACGATCGAGATAAACAGCTGGTCCGCCTCTACTGTGGGAGCCAGCCCGTCCAGGACGCCGTTGAGAATGTAGGGCTTGACCGCGAGGATCACCACCTCGGCGCCGACGATCGCCTCGGCCGCATCGGTCGAGGTATGCATGCCGTATTCATCCCGCAAGGCCCCGAGCGTGCCTTCATCTACATCGACCACGGTAAAATCCTCAGCCGAGGTCAGACCCGCCTTGAGGATGCCGCGAAGCAGGGAGTGGCCCATATTGCCGCCGCCGATCAGGACTATTTTATTATTCGCCATCTTTGTCGGTTTCCGAGTACTGGAGCTGATTCAGGACACCTTTTTGAAAGGAGGTAGAGAATAGTGCCTCAGAATCTATCCATCTACACTCTACCATCGAACCCACCAGCGGAGATGGTCCCCAGCCTCGTCTGGAATCGCCTCAGGACGGCTCCTGGAGGCTCCTGCAAGGCCCAGAGCAAATGCCAGCTCCGCCCCTGCCGCGACGTTATCGGAAGAGTCTTCCGGTCATCCCGCCCCGGCCGCTCAGCTTCTCCATCACCAGCCTTGCGCCCGGTCACCGGGGCTGAAAGAATGATCTTCGCGAAAACGAACCGGCAGAAAGATACAGGACGACGATGGAAAACGAAGACAAGATCAATCTCTTCAGGAATATGGCCGAGGCGGATCCCTCAAACGAGCTGGCCCACTTCAGCCTGGGAAAACTCTACAAGGAGGCCGGCCGGTTTGAAGAGGCCGAGACCTCGCTGAAGAACTGCCTCGAGGTCAACCAGGAGCATAGCGTCGCCCGCCAGTTCCTCGGCGAGTCCCTGCTCGAGCTGGGGAAAAAAACCGAGGCCATCGAGCTGCTGGAGGCATCCATCCTGATGGCGCACGAACGCGGCGAGTTCATGCCTCGAGATGCGATGAGCTCCCTGCTCAGGGAGCATGGAATCGAACCTCCCGACCTTACGGAAGAGGAAGACACCGAGGCCATCGAGGCGGGCGCGTTTGTCTGCAAGCGCTGCAGAAAGGCGAGACCGGGGCTGGATGATGCTCCCTTTTCCGGAGAGATCGGCGCCAGGGTTCAGGAGGACATCTGCGTGGACTGCTGGAAGGAATGGATGGCCATGTCGATCAAGGTTATCAATGAATTCCGTCTTAACATGGCCACCCCGGAAGCCAACGACATCTACGAGTCCAACCTCAGAGAATTCCTCGGCGTCTGAAGGAGGCCTGCAGACTATCATGTCCTTCATGAAATTCTCCCGCCGCTATATACCGGTATGGGTATTGGCTCCCGCGCTCCTGGCCTGCTCGGTGGGACTCGGGCGAGCCCCGGACTTCTCCAGGGTGAACAGACTTCTCGCCGCCGCCGTCAAGGACGGAGCCTTCCCGGGCTGCGCTGCGGCGGTCGGCTCCAGCTCTGGAAGCTACTGGGCCGGCGGCTTTGGAACACTCGCCCTCGACAGGAAGACCGCTGGAAAGCTGTCGCTGCCGGCCACCGCGGTTCCGGGGCCGGGGACCCTCTATGATCTCGCCTCGCTGACCAAGGTCATCGGAACGACCTCCGTAGTCGCCGCCCTCATCCAGGAGAAGAAGCTGGCGCTCGAAGACACCGTTGCCAGCCACCTGCCGGCCTTCGCTCCTGCCTCGCTGGAGAAAAAAATCCGGGAGCTCAAAAAGAAGGTGACGGTTGAGCAGCTTCTTCTTCACACCTCCGGCCTCCCGAGCTGGCGACCCCTCTACGAGACCTGCAAGAGCTACCGGGAATTGCTGAAGGTCATCCTGGAGACGCCGCTGGAGGCGGAGCCCGGCTCCCTCTACCGCTATAGCGACCTCGGCTTCATCCTCCTGGGAGAGCTCGCCGCGAAGACCGGGGGGAAGCCCCTGGCCGCGCTCGAGGAAGAGCTGGTCTTCAAACCTCTCGGAATGAAAAACACCCTGAGGAATCCGCCGGCATCGCGAAGAAACAGGATCGCTCCCACGGAGCTTGACAAGGAGACGAAGGAGTACATTCACGGAAAAGTCCATGACGAAAACGCCCGCGCAGGCGAAGGGATCACGGGACACGCGGGACTCTTCTCCACTTCCGCCGATCTGTCCCGGCTCGCGCGCGAGCTGCTGCTCGCCCTCAAAGGAAAAAGCCGCAGACTCGACAGGAAGGTGATTGAAAATTTCATACGCTGCAAGGATTC
>DODI01000448.1:0-18144 GCA_003509045.1 Planctomycetota bacterium
TGCTCGTCAAGATTGAACGCCGTCTTTCGCCCATGGAGAGGTTTGTCCTTGGGGATCTTGAGCGAGAAGCTCTTCTCAAAACCACCACCGCCGGGACGAAGCCAGGGACTGCCCGCGAACCGGATTCGCGAACCGTAATAGATATCATCGCCGCCGAAGACAAAGGAGCCCTCGAGCATCTTATTGGAGAGCACCCGCCGGCTGCGCAGCTCATTCTCATTCTCCTCGTGCATCACGAAGCGGTAGTTGTGATGGTTCGTGGAGGGGTTACGGGTATCGTGACGGTAGAGATTGTAGAGCTCCTCGATGCGGGAGGCCGACAAGGGGTTCACCACCGGGGCGTGGGAGCGCCCGAGAATATCCCTCGGGAACCTCTCTGGCCGGCCGTCCGAATCCTCCGCCTCGATGTAATAGATCACGCGGGTGCCATTTGATTGTCCCGGGATGGTGCCTGTATACTCGCCCGGCTTCTCGGCCGCGCGCATCGTCACCCGGGTGAACGAACCCGAGACGGTGTTGGTGCGGTAGAAGAGCTCGACCTGGCTGACGCCATCCGCATCCCGGACGCGAGCGGTCACGGCCACCGACTCTCCGCTGCCGGGCACGGCCGGATCCTGGGAGACCTTGTCAATCGCGGGCCCCATATTCGCGGAACCGTACCGTTCAACCTGGCGGCGGGTGACCGAGTTGAGCTCGCCGGGCGACCCGAGGGTCGACGGAATTTCGAGGAAATGGCTGCCCGCGATTCCGGGGCTCGAGGCATTCCCGACATTGTAATCGCCGATACAAAGGATGGAGGCGCTGCCGATCTTCCACTTCGCATCGAAGCGGACCCTGTAGCTGGTGCCGTTGGACTGGCTGCTGGTATTGCATTCGACACGGTTGACCTTGTAGTCGCCTCCGCCATTCCAGGCGATCAGCTTCAGGCTGCCGTTGCCTTCTATCACCTCGTCATTGTCGGTTGTCCGGCCGGAGCTGATATGGGTTCCCTCGATCCTCCAGCCGCTGGTATTGCTGTTGAAGGTGCCGTTGGAGACCATGTTCGAGCCGCCGTTGGAACGCGTCAGCTGGATGTTGTCAACGATCGCGATGCCCTCGGCCGACAGGAGCATCCCCAGGTCCGAATCTCCGCCGCCGTGGGTGGCTGTATGGGTAAAGGTGTTCACCTGCGCCTCATCAGAATCGTCGCTGGCATCCCAGGAACCGGCGACCGAGCTCTCGCTGTGCGGATCAATCCGCTCGAGCGACGCCCCCCCGCCATCGGCCCAGCGCGACCATTCTCCTCCATCGTAATAGCGCACCTTGTCGGCGATATTCCCGGCGGCATCCCTGAGCCGCAGACGCTCTCCGCCATTGGCCAGGCTGCCGCTGAAGGACGTCTGGAGAAGCACATCGGGTCCAAGCCCGTAGTCCCGGCTGATCTTGGTCACCGAGTTGGCAATCACCAGGTAGTCGCCGGCGCCGATCACTGTACCGGGAGGAAACTCGTAGTCACCCACGCCCTCAACGCTCCAGCCGCTGATGTCATGCGCCGTAGCGCCGCGGTTGTAGAGCTCGATAAACTCATCGCTTTCCAGGCCCGAGATCGGATGGTACATGATCTCATTGAAGATCACGTCGTTCACCGCCCCGGTATCGTTCGCGGCGCCCGGGGTCGGAATGGCCGCCCGGGCGAAGGATTCCTGCCCATCAGGATAGCGCGCCTCGCTGCGGCCAGGCACCTTGGGTTCGAAGATGCGGGCATCTACAACCCGGGTGCCGGCTGGATTCACGAGCGCCACCGAGACGCGGTCCCGAACGCCCTCGGCGATGGAAAAGTCCATGCCCAGCTGCGCCTCGGTGAAGGAGACGAAGCCGCGCGCGGGAATACTCGTTCCTTCGGAAATCGTAAACAAGCGCAGGTTGCTGTAATCATCAGTCAGGTGAAAGCCGCCGAGGTCTACCCGTGAGAAGCTCTTATTGTAGAGCTCGATGAAGCGCGGACCGTTGGCGGGCAGAAAGTGGCCCTCGTTGACCACCACAGGGAGGGTCTCCAGGTCTCCGGGCTGGATCTCCCTGCGGCTCACCAGCGTCGGGATGAAGGATAGGTCGGAGCTGCTCAGGTTGGTATTGTGAACACTGACGGCCAGCACGTTTCTCCCGGCGTTAAGGGCCGCGAGGGGAATCGTGATCTCGGCGTCATCCTCGTCGGGGGCATCCCCCACCGTCCCATCTGCCTCGGTGTCGTTGTCAACGTTCCCGCCAGCCATGTTGACCCGCCCCACCTCCTGAGAATTAAGGTAGACCACGAAGCCATCATCAAAGCTCACGTTGAGAACCACCGAGCCGAGCTCCTCCGGGTTGTCCACCTCGAAAACCTTCCTGCAGAAAACCGTCAGGTAGCTGTTGCGCATATCATCGAGCTCGGTGCGATCATCGCCGTCACCATAGCCGATGCCGGTGGGGCCGCTCTCCCAGGCCGAATCATCGAAGTCAAGCTCACGCCAGCTGGCGGGAGGATTGCTGTTGCCGCGAAAATAGCTCCAGGTCGAGTTGTCGGGAATCATCACCGCGTCGACAAAGCTCACCTCGGTGTTGAAGTTGGTCCGGCCGGGGGTGCCGCCCATCTCGGAGCTCAGCTTCCAGCTGTCGGGATCATCGCTGTCGGAATAGGGCTTCTTGATGGCCAGGGTGTGCCCTGTCCCCTTCGCCCCGCCGGGCCACTGCCCGCGATCATTGTAGCTGACCTTGTTGACCGCTACACCCTGGGGATTGGCCAGCTCGATGGCCTCGCCGGAATTGTCGAGTGTCCCGATGAAATCGCCATGCGTATTCGAAACCCCGTACCTGGCCTGAACAGCCTCCTCGTCGCGACAGATCACCAGGTAGGAGGTCGCGGGGATAAAGCTCCCCTCCGGAAAAACATAGCTGATCCCGCGCGTAAAACGGTAACCCGAGAGATCATAGGGCTCGGAGCCATCGTTGAAGATCTCGACAAATTCGAGCTCCGGACGCGTGACACCCTCGCTGTCGGCTGGATCAAAATTGATCTCTGTAATAACGATCTCCGCCCGAGCCGCAGCCATGGCGCAACAGAAGATACCAAGATACCCGGAAGCCAGGATAGCGCGCCGCCAGGACGCCTCCAGCGTTGCGCTTTTCAATTTCATCGAAACCTCTATTTCCTGACGAATCGGTAAGAACTGCCCATTGCCAAGGTTAAGGCATGGGATGCTCGATTGCCATCAGTACTTGAGCTGATTCAGCAGACCGCCCTGCTCAACACCCGGGCTCATAGCAGAAGGCGTCGTCCGCGTCCTCCAGGGCACCACAGAGCGGAAAGGGTGCCGGGGGGGGGGCGCCGCCCATGAAAAGAAAACGCAGGGTGTAGATCGGCCGCGTGATGACGAGGTGAACCCCCTCCCCGGTTGAGTCCGCAGCCGCTGGGCAGGGCAGCTCATCCCCGAGAAAGAGAAAACCCAGGGTCGTCAGGACATCCGCCAGGTCCAGCACCCCATCGAGATTCGCATCTCCCCGCATGAAAGACAGGAGCGGCCGGGGATCACTCTTGTTCAGCCTGAACTCATCCAGCTGCTGGCCTTCGATATCCAGTGCCCGGCCGCGCAGCTCGGTGGTGGATATGTCAAAGACCAGGCAATGGTTTACGGACTGGAAGGTCCGTATATAGGGACGATCCCTGGCCCCCTGAAGCTCTCCGTAAAGATGCCCGCCGCCGCCGCCGGTGACGATATAGACCGTGCCTCGCGGGCTCTGAAAGACGGGCTCCTGCCATCCATCGCGAAGCACCCGGCCCCGCACGGGATAGGACCGCTGGTAGTTGTGATCATGTCCGCTGCAGACCAGGTCGACTCCGTACCGGTCGCAGAGCTCGGGAAGCTCCTCTCGTATCGGATGATCAAAGTTGGCGTAAACTCCGGCGGTATAGATCGGCAGATGCTGGTAGATGATCAGCCAGGGAACTCCCCGGGAACGGGCGGTGGAGAGATCCCGTTCGGCAAAGGCAAGCTGTTCCTCCATCTGGGCCGCAGTGAAAATGTAGTCGAGAACCAGGAAGTGCGCCGGCCCCCAGTCGTAGGAGTAATAAACCCCGGCTCGATCGCTCTCGTCGTTGGGTACCGTGAAGATATCCCGCCACTCGACATCCATCCGCTCCATGTCAAGGTCGTGGTTTCCCCTGGCGGGATAGAGACAGGATTTCGACAACAGGGTCCTGTAGGGCAGGAAGATGCCCGAGTCCAGGCTGCGATGGTAAATCAGGTCGCCGGTGTGGAGAAAAAGATCGGCATCGAGGCCTTCCATCACAGAGCCGATGCCAACCTGGACCTCGGAGCCGGTGCCGCTGTCACCGACCATGACCGCGCGCAGACGGCCCTCCCCCGCCAGCGGCGCCGTACGAAAGGCCAGGTGCTCGCCCGCATCGAGAAGCTCCTCGCCGGAAAACACCGAGTAGCCATAGCGACTGGCCGGCCGCAGGCCCTCCAGCACGACCCTCTGGTTCGCGCCCCGAACGCCGACCTGCTCGACAGCCCGTCCATCCTCCCCGACGTAACGAACCCGGCCCTCTCCTGGAGGATTCATCACCCAGAGGATCTCTACAGAGGTCTCGCCCAGGCCCTGGAGATAGGGACCGCGCAACAGCTCCGGCGCTCCCGCATCTTCGCCCGCGGGCAACGGCAGCCCGCCCGCAAACAGGAGCGCGAAAAACAATAATCTGCGACTCAAAAGTTCACCTCTAAACCTACTGGCGCGCCGAGACACGCTGAAATAACCTGATTGCGTCATTCTAATTTCACCGGACCGTGATAAGTAATTAATTTTCGAGGGGCGAGCCGTGAACACCTGCTTGCATCCGAATATCGTTCCAGCGAAAATCGACGGACCACCTGGGGAGGTCTCTTCGAACTGGAGAGACCATGAAGAGATACCGACAGCTTTCCTTCCTGCCCGTTCTGGCTCCGGCGGGACGGCCCGATCCCGATGCCGAGGCGCTGCGCTGCCGCCCGGGCGTTGAATACCATGAGCTGAGCATCAGGGAGATCCTCAACCGCTCAGGCAACAAGCGCCTGCCGTTTGTCTGGACCATCAATCCCTACCGCGGCTGTGAATTCGCCTGCAGCTATTGCTATGCGCGCTACACCCATGGCTTCTTCGATCTCCATCGCTGGGAGGACTTCGAAGAAAAGATCTTCGTCAAACGCGGAGCCGCACGTTCCCTGCGACGCAAGCTCCGCCGGGCGGCGCTCGCGAACGAGCCGATCGCCTTCGGTACGGCAACCGATCCCTACCAGCCCGCCGAACATCATTACCGTGTAACACGCTCCCTGCTCGAAGAGCTGCTTCAGGTCAGGGGCCTCCAGTTCTCCATCACGACAAAATCTCCCATCATCCTGCGCGACATCGAGCTGCTCAGAGAGCTGAAGAAGCTCCACCGGCTGCGGGTCAACGTCACGATCACCTGTCTCGATGCGCTCCTGGCCCGCAGGATCGAGGGGCATGCGCCGACTCCCGCCGCCCGCATGCGAGCGGCCGGGAAGCTGGTTCGCGCCGGGATCGATACAGCCATCTTCTGCATGCCGGTCATGCCGTACATCAATTCCAGCACAGCGATTCTCGGTCCGCTCTTCGAGGCCGCCCACAGGGCCGGAATAAAAAACATCGTTCCCAACGCCCTCTACCTGCGCCAGGAAATCCGCGAGCCGTTCCTCGGGTGGATCGAGAGCGAGTTCCCCGAGCTCGGCCCGCGCTACCGGCAGCTCTACGGCGGAAGATCCTATCTCCCCCGAGCCGAGCAGGAAAAGCTTCTCGGCGCATTCAGAAAGCTGAAGGCCGAATTCGATTTCGTTAGGCGCCCGAAAAGCCCTCAGAAGGAGAGCTGAAGGTGGCCGGCCTCATCGAATACCAGGTCGGCCGGCTCATCGATGATCTCGATGTCTTCGCGTCCCTCGATGTGCGGCAGGCAGGCCTCGGAGAGGTAGACGTTTTCGAGGCTCAGGGTGTCGCGGACCAGGGCGACCCGCGGTCCATCTTCACGCCGGGGGCTTGTCTTGATTCCCGCCTCGAGCAGCTCCCGGTCATCGGCGAGCACGATGGGCATGCGGGCTCCGGCCGGGGAATTGGCCGTCATGCAGTTGAGGTTGGTGACCTTGTGGTCGATCTTGTCGCAGAAGCGGCGGGTGATGTACTCAGCCATGCCCATACCGACGGCATTGCCGTCGCTCTCATCGGTAAGGTCGCTGAGGCAGATGCGGGTAATGGCCGGCAGGCCCTCCATCCAGGGCGTACCAGGAGTATAGCCGTAGACTCCGCGGCCGATGATGTTGGTGTCCATTCCCGCCCCTGAAATATTCTTACCGATGCGCTGGCAATAAAGCACATCGAGTTCCATCAGGGGAAGCTTCCCCATCAGGCCGAAGGCTGTCTTGAGAATTTCGGCCTCCTGCTCAAAGAACCCATCGGTGCTGACGCCGATGAGATCCGCAGTGTCATGGTAGGCATTTTCGAGGATCGCGAGACCGCCGATCACCTTGCCCCCGCCGACGATGAGGCCGGCGGCGCTGCGGATCGCATCTCCCAGGCCGATATCAAAGATACGGCTGTGATATTCCGTCGCCCCATCCAGCTTGCCCAGGCCGATGGCGCAGATCTTTGTGAGGCCGCTCTCGATCGGCCCCTTGTAATCGGTATGCGGCTTGATCCGGTTCAGGAGCACCACCCCGTCGGCCTCAACCGCTGTCTTCGCCAGGTAGACCTCGACCCCCTCGGCTGTCGTGCCCTGGCGCTCCGTTTCCATCGCCGCGTGCACCGGCGCGCCAACACCCTCCTCGGTGATTCCATAATGAGCCAGCAGGTGAGCCTGGCCCTCCGCCGTCGCTCCTCCATGGCTGCCCATGGCGGGGATGATAAACGGGCTGGCGCCGCGCGATTTCAGATAGCCCACCACCGCCCTGGTAATCCCGGCAATATTGGCGATGCCACGGCTACCGACAGTAACGCCAATCTTCGCGCCGTCACTGATCCTGTCGGCCGGGAGAACGCGTTCGAGCTCAGCCTCCGCACGGGCGGTAATATCGTCCACACTGGGCCGCGGGAAGGACTGGCGAATGGGGAAGATTCGAGGAAGAGTCATAGGTGATCCTGGGGAAGCAGTTTACCCGGCATTTCAGTACCTGTCGACAAAGCGATACTGACCGCCGTTTTGCTCAGCAAGCTGCCGCAGGAGGTTGGACTCGGCACCAAAGGCGATCGTGTGAATCGTGATACCGCGGGTACGATTGAGCAGCTTGATCTCCTTCAGGATCGCCTCCGAGGCCGTCAGGCGGCCCCGGGTCGGAAGGCCATCGGTGAGAAGATAGATCGTATCAACCCGCTTGTCCTTGAGTGCGAACTCGAGCGTATCGAAGACATTGGTCCCCGAGCCCGTGGTGATCCTGGCGACATAGGAAAGCGCCCTGGCGCGTCCCTTGCCCTTGAGAGGCTGGAGAGCCTTCTGCCAGGGCCTGAAGGTAGCGTCAAAGCTGATCATGTTGAGAAATGTGTCCGCCGGCAACTTCTTGAGCAGGCGCGTCATCTCTTTCTTGAGGATGTCAATCTTCATCGCCTTGCCATCCTTCACCACGATTCCGCCGGGCTTCTTTTTCTTCTTCTTTGCCGGCGCGACCCGGGTACGCCCGTCGCCTCCGGCGGCCTCTTCTTCCTCGTCCTCTTCGATGCTCTCGGTCTTGACCGCGACCAGCTGGCGCATGCTGCTGGAGATATCGACAACCAGCCCGAGACGCTTGGAGGAAACCTCGATGCCGAAATAGTCGAGGTCGTATTTCTTCACGCTGGTGAAGCCCTCCTCTTCCTGCTTCGGGAATTCAAAGGCGGCCTCGGACGCGGACCACCATTTCTTCCAGTCAGCCGCCGCGAGACCGAAGTTCTGGCCCGAGACGTTAACGAGCAATTCGAGAGCCTTGACCTTAAAGCTCTCGTCGGTATGGTTCGCAAGAACGGCGATCAAGGCGCCCAGCATAGGCTTGATGCGAAGGCTCCGCAGCGACTGGAGGGCGACGTTGCAAACAGAGGGGTCCTTGTCGTTGAGCCCGGCGAGCAGCGCCTTCATCGCGCGCGGATCACCGGAACGCAGGGAGAGGCTTCCCATCGCGATGGCCCGCAGCTCGGGATCCTTGCTGGCGGCGGAGCGGATCGCGAACTCCATCCCGCCGGCGGAGCCGGCGAGGGCATCGAGCGCCCGGGCCCGCAGACGAATATCGGTACCGGGACGGTCCAGCGCCGAGCTGATCTCATCGATAGATCCATCGACGCCGATCCGCGCCAGCGCCTCAATCGCGCTGATGGCCAGCTCGCGGGAACGGTGCCCCAGCAGCTCAACCAGCTGATCACGGGCGGCGGAAAGCTTCAGCTCGCCCGCGAGACGCGCCAGCACGCGGAGGCGATCGATTTTTCCTCCAGCCGAGTCGTAGGCGTCACCGGCCAGCCAGGCCCTGGTGGCCTCGTTCTTTGAATTCTTCAGGACAGCCACACACAACTCGATCTGGTCCCTGGCGGCGGCCTTGGACTTCCTGACTCCCAGCTGGCTCAGCAGCAGCTTCGCCTCTTCCACATTTAGCGAGCTCTCGTTGAACTGCAGCATCCTGAAGGATGCCGCCTGCACTCCGGGCGGTCTCCTGCCAAGCCCCGAGATCAGCAGCCTGGCAGCGTTCTCCGTTCCCCCTGCGAGAAGCGCCCCGGGAATGGCCGCGCGCGCCTGGGGCGAGGTCCCGGAGTTATCGAGCTCCGCCGCAAGCCAGCGCTCGGAGTTGCTCGTCGAAAGGGCCGCGATCTTGTCGAGAATCGGCGCCACGTGCGTGGCCACAAGATTCGAGCGCTTGTTGATCGGACCGGTCACCTTCTTCAGCGAGGCCTTGTACTGCCGAACAAGGCTGGTGAGCTCATCCGCCCGGGCAGCGCAGGGCGCGACCAGCAGAAGCAGAAAAAGGGCGGTTTTCAGGAAGAGCATTTTTCACTCCGGCAGGTGGACGGAACCATGCGAGGCGCTCTACAAGAGAACGATTCTACGCAAAAACCCTCAACTTAACCATACCCGCCCGGGCTCCCGTTGGCATCTGTCGAATCGGCATCAGCCGCGCTCTTCAAGCTGGATGAGATAACCTGAGGGATCCTTGACGACGAAGAAGCGCGTGGTGCCAGCGGTCTCCAGGCCCATCGCTTCCCCTGTCTCGAGCTCGCTGTCGAGAATCTCTATCTCATGGTGCCGGGCCTGCTCCAGATACCCGTCGAGCTTTTGCACTCCCAGCACCAGAACGGATCCCCATCCCAGCGAGGCCGGCCGGGGGCCCAGACCGAAGGGATCTTCCTCCGACTGCTGGTCAAGACCGTGAATCACCAGCTTGAAACCCGACAGCTCAAACTCGGCGCAGCCGCGAGCCTGGCGACTTGTCTCGCGCGGCTCGATATTGAGAAGCTTCCTGTAAAACTCAACGCTTTCAACCGGATCCGCGGCCGCCAGGTAGAGTGAGTCCAGCACCGGCGGCTGAGACGGCCCTGCCAGATCACCGCCGCGAAGCCTGCAGAGGATCTCGGCCTGGGTCGCGTCAATCCGGCCCCTGTCGGTATAGCGCAGGCGCTCATCCAGCAACTTGTTGCGCGTCCGCTCATCCGGCGCGCGCTCCAGCGCTCTCGAAAGGCTGATGAAGTTCTCGAGCTCACGGCGGACCAGCGGATCGCTCCAGACGCTCTGCAGGAAGCGCATCTTCGCATTCGAGCCCTTCCAATCGAAGCCGAAGCGTTCAACGTATTCCACCGCGGCGTCCGGCCTCGCCTCGGGCCCGGGGTACCAGATCTCCTGGGGGTGGGCCTCCTCGCCGACCAGCCGCGCGGCGATGTAGAGATTCTCGAAGAAGCCGACACGAAGGCAGGCTACCGCCGTCTCCAGTTCACCGGAGGTGAACGCCTCCAGCGCGGAGTTGAAGTGCTCCCCGGGGTTATCTTTCCTGGCAATCACGCGCCGCCTCCCCCGAACTGGAGCCGGGCATAGTCGATGTTGAGCTCGCCCGCGGCATCTACCAGGCCGGCCCCATGGACCAGGATGCCGATTTGCGGGCAGGAGATCTCCACCGTCATTCCTTCTGAGAGAACCTTCACCGTGCCATCCGGGATGACATCGGTCCCGGTCGAAAAAACCTCCGCCGGGGTCAGCCGGATATGACTGGCCGCCCAGGACACCAGCTCCCCGATGGGAGCGTTGATGTTGGAAGTGTTGGACTCGCGCTCAAAGAGCCTCTCTCCGGATGGACTGAAAATCCTGGTCCTGATGGAAAGGTTGGGATTGACCTGTTCGTCGCTCAGAAGCACCAGGGGGCCGAGGACGAGAGCCCCGGTGAAATGTTTCGCCTGGTAGAGGTAGAGCAGGGTCTCGTTCTCTATCCTGTTGCCGCTGACGTCATTGGCCAGGGTATAGCCCCAGATCCGCCCATCGGAGTGAACCACGGCCGCCAGCTCCGGCTCGATGCCCGCCGAGACGGTTTCGCGTTCGCACGGCTCTCCCTGAATATTCTCTGAGTTGGTCAGGTCGGTACGCAGCCCCATCTTGCCACCGGGACCGACAAAATGCTCAGGCGCCGTACCCTTCAGGAAGAGCTCCGGGCGCTCACCTCTCTCCTTGACCCCGCGGTAGACGAATCCATAATCACCGCGGCTGCCCTCCGTCTCGCGCTCGAGCGCGGAGTTGAGATAGGTGACTCCAAAGGCCTGGGCCCTCCGCGGAAGGACCGGGGCGACCAGGTGGTCACTGCCGGGCGCGGGGTCCGAACCGAGGAGGCTGAAATCGAGCGGCTCAGCGCCGCTTTCCCGCGGCGAAAAACCGGTGGCCCATTCACCAACCCGCAGGCCCTGGCCCTCGACCCATTCCACCAGCTCGACGACCGGAGTCGGCAGGCTGCTGAAGGTCCACCTGGCATCCTCCCAGCGCGCCCCGGGAGACGCCTGCTGAAATCCGCTTCTATGTCCGGGAAGAGGCAGGCAATCGGTGAGGTCCCAGGCCTCCGCGACCGTCTGCTTTCCATCGGACACCTCGAGACCGCCGCAGATGAAAAGACGAAGCTCCCCGCGAGCGGCCGACCAGTACTGGCCCAGGTGGGTTAAAGACGCCATCTGTTTACGACCTCTATTCTCCAGTCCGACTGACCCGACCGCCCTGCCTGCCTGGCCGGCTGAACCGGCACTGCTCCGCGGGCTAACTCCATTTACCACCGATGCGGACTCTCCCGCCCCTCGGTTGATGATAGTATAGGGCCGTAATCGAGGGAGACAATCGTGGATTGACGGTCGAGGCTAGAACGCCTCCGCGCAGGAACAAAGGACCATGGGTACCCCGACGAGAAGCCCAGCCAGGATGGACATCAGCAGGCCGCTGCTGGCCTGGTACGAGGCGAACCGGCGCGAGCTGCCCTGGCGCAGCAATCCAGAACCCTACAGGGTCTGGGTCTCCGAGATCATGCTGCAGCAGACCAGGGTGGAAACCGTGATTCCGTATTTTGAGCGTTTTCTCGACCGCTTCCCCACTCCCGCCGCCCTCGCCGAAGCGAGTGAAGACGAGGTCCTCACCCTCTGGTCCGGCCTGGGCTATTACCGCCGTGCGCGCTCACTGCGGGATGGAGCGAAAACCGTCGTCAGGGACCACGGAGGCGTCTTCCCCAGGAGCTACGAGGCGGCCCTCGAGATTCCAGGAGTCGGCCCCTATACAGCGGCGGCGATCCTCAGCATCGCCTACGGGGAACCCTGGCCCGTCCTCGATGGAAACGTCGAACGGGTGATGACGCGAATCCTGCGGCTTGCGGAAAATCCCAGGAAGGTATCGACAAAGAGACGCCTGAAAGAGATTGCCGGCGGCTGGATGCCTGCTGACAGGGCCTCCAGCTTCAACCAGGCAATGATGGAGCTTGGCGCGCTCATCTGCAGCCCGGTCTCCCCGGACTGTTCAGCCTGCCCGGTTCGTGAGGTCTGCGCGGCAGCCGGGCAAGGTGACCCGGAGAGCTTCCCAAGGCTTCCGCCGAAAAGAAAGACGGTCGCCGTCGAGCTCGAGGCCGGCATCATCCGGCGCGGAAGACGCTGCCTGCTCGAGCGGAGCGAGAGCTTCGACTTCCTCGAGGGGCTCTGGCTCTTCCCCCTCTCCCGGCCCGGCGATGGGGGAATCGCCGCTCGCCTGGGCCAGGCGTTAGGGACAGACATCGAAACCGGCGAAGAGCTCAAGGCCATCAAGCACTCGATCACCTTCAGGCGGCTGACCCTGCGCCCCCGTCTCCTCGAGACCGGCAGCTTCACCATCCGCGGGAAGCCGTCGTTTCGCTGGGCACTTCCCGAAGAGCTGGGGAGTGTCCTGCCGGTGTCATCTCTCTGCCTCAAGATAGCGGATCGTCTCAGCTGAGCCGGTCTCAATCCCGGGATCCACTCGGGCTGTGGGTTGGCCAAGTCGGCGCCGATGCTTATACTGCGGGCTCACAGCGCTCCTCGGAAATGGCAGCTGACCGGCTCCCTGGAAAACACAAAACGACAGGATCAAGATGACAGAATTCGACGACGCCGGGCCCCAGGACCTGCCCCTCTTTGACCCATTCGCGGGCGAGACCATCCTGGCGCCTGAAAAAGAAGGCCAGGGCTACTGGGTTGGAGCCCCCGCCATCACCTACGATGAGACCCGCGAGTCCTTCCTCCTGTGCTACAGGCGGAGGAGACCGCGAGAGCACACCCCAGACCGCGGCTACCTGAGCGTGGTGGCCGAATCCTCCGATGGAAAGAATTTCGAGACCATCTGGAGCATGACGAAGGACCAGCTCGACACCACCTCCATCGAAAAATGCTGTCTGCTGCGCTGCGAAGACGGTATCTACCGCTACTACTTCAGCTATGTCGACCCCGCCGACCAGCGCTGGAGAATCGACCTGGTCGAATGCGAATCTCCCGGCGAGATCGACCTGTCATCCAGCAGGGAGATCTTCACCGCGGCCACGGCCGCCGCCGCCCAGGATGCCCCGGTCGAGGGTGTCAAGGACCCGATGGTCTATTACATCGACGGCACCTACTACATGTTCATCAGCTACGCCGAGGGAACGCCCCGCGACGAGAACACCACAGGAGAGATGCACGAGACCTCCGACGTCTTCAACACCGGCCTGCTCTACTCCACCTCGGCCCTGGCTACCTCGACCAATGGACGCGATTTCAAATGGCTTGGCAATTGCCTGCCCGTGGGTCCCGAGAGCAGTTGGGATTCCTACGCGGCGCGCCTGGGATCGATCGTCAGGGGAAAAGATGCCTGGTACGGTTACTACGATGGCTCCGCCAGTCACCTCGACAACTATGAAGAGAAAACCGGCTTTGCCGCGTCCCGGGACCTCCTCACCTGGACCAAGCTGACTCCCTCGGCGCCTGCGATCACGGTGCCGTATGCCAGCGGCTCGGTACGCTACGCCTGCGCGGTCGAACGCGGCGGCACCCTCTTCGTCTATTACGAGATGACGCTCCCGAATGAGTCGCACGAGCTGCGCCTGGTGAAGCTCCCGGCGCGCGGAGCCTGAGGACCTCTCTCAGGCGTTCTCCGAGCTCAAGACCTCGTCAATCGTCCTGAAGAGCTCGGCTGGGCGTAGCGGCTTGGCGATGTAGGCATCGAGTCCCGACTGCAAACAACGCTCGCGATCCCCCTTCATGGCGTTCGCGGTCAGGGCGATCAGCGGAGTGTGGGTTCCCGTCCCGCGCTCGCGATCACGAATCTCCGCTGTGGCATCGAGGCCGTCCAGGACGGGCATCTGGATATCCATCAGCACGATGTCGAAGTCTCCCGAGGCGAGGGCATCGACGGCCAATCGGCCGTTCTCGGCCACCTCGACAGTGTGGCCCTTGCGTTCAAGGATAGCGACCGTGACCTTCTGGTTCACGGGATTGTCTTCAGCCAGCAGGATCCTCAAAGAATCTCCCTCACTCACCTGCGAACAGCGCGGCTCCTCCGCGACGGTCTGACCGCGGGCGGCCGTCAGGGTCTCAACGATGTTGTCGTAGAGATCCGCCTGCGTGACAGGCTTACGAAGGAAGGTCTTGATACCAAGCTCCCTGCTGCGAGCCATGTCTCCCGGGTTCTCGCCGGAGCTCAGCATCATGACGGGCGTGCCGCAGGCTCCAGGCAGCGAGCTGATTCTTTCGGCCACCTCGAAACCATCCATGCCCGGCATATGATAATCCAGCAGGATAAGATCGAGTCCGCCGCCCGAGCCGGGCAAAGCCCTGACACGCTCGACGGCCTCCTCGCCGCTCGACGCCAGCACAGGATTCATTTTCCAGCCAACCAGGGTTCTCTCGAGGAACCGCCTGTTGGTCGCATTGTCATCGACGACCATCACCTTCAGGCCGGCAAGCTGCACCGGGGTCTGAACATCTCCGCGGCCGCGGCTTCCATCTCCTGCCGCGAAGGCGCTGGTGAAGTGGAAGGTGCTGCCGACTCCTGATTCGCTCTCGACCCAGATTCGGCCTCCCATCATGTCAACGAGCCTGGAGCTGATGGCCAGGCCGAGACCTGTACCGCCAAACTCCCTTGCCGTAGAACGATCGGCCTGCGAGAAGGCCTCGAAAATTTCGCTGCGACGCTCGGGAGAGATCCCGATGCCGGTATCGCTTACGGAGAACTGGTACTCGCACCGGCCCCCGCGGCTCTCCCCCGCACGAACGCCGAGAATGATCTCGCCCTCGGCAGTGAACTTGATGGCGTTCCCCAACAGGTTAACGACCACCTGGCGCAGCCGGGTCGGATCACCAATCACGAGGTCTCCGGTGCCGTCCGGTATGTCAAAGATCATCTCGAGACCCTTCTCATGGGCCTCCAGCGCGAGGGTGCGGGCCGCCTCGCCCAGGCATTGCTTGAGGGAGAACTCAATGCTCTCCAGCTCGATGCGGCCTGCCTCGATTTTTGAGAAGTCCAGGATGTCATTGATGATTCCCAGCAGCGAGCTGGCCGAGCTGCGAACCATCTCGAGATACTCACGCTGCTCGTTGTCCAGGTCGGTCGCCAGCGCGATCTCCGTCATGCCGATGACCCCGTTCATGGGAGTCCGAATCTCGTGGCTCATATTCGCCAGGAACTCGCTCTTGGCGCGACTGGCTGAATCGGCAGCCTCGGCTTGCTTCTCGAGGTTATCGCAGCGCACCTGCATCTCTTCGAGCTCCGCCCTGTAGCTGCCAAGGGTCCGGTCCTTCACCCAGAGAATGTCCAGCAGCTCGTCGCGGCGACCTGCTCCGCTGGCGACCAACAACAGAACGGCCAGCGAAGCGAGGCTGGCAAATACGCCAATAGCGGGCGAAAGATACGCCGTGACCAGCAGCCCGCAAGCCGTGGCGATGGCCCAGGCGAAGGTGAGCTTCCAGCTCAATCTCCCAGCGATAGCCTCGTAGTATTTCCTCAACATATTCTCTACACTCCGGTCTTCAGCGGTAAAACCGCGGGAATTGCGTACCAGCTGTCCCCCGGCACCCCTGCGTCCACCCGAGCCCGGCCGCGCGACACGAACCGGCTCCCTGTTACAGTCTACAACGCTGCGCCCTCGCAGACCTCCCGCGGGGCGTTGGAGCCTTTAAGATGGCCGCAGGCCGTCTCAGCGAGGCGTTTCGGGAAGTCCTGGCCTCAGGTAAGGCTACGGACCAGGCCGCCGTCGACAGGCAGCACTATACCGGTAATATAAGAGGCGGCCTCGGAACAGAGAAAGGCTACCGCGGCAGCGAATTCCTCCGGACGGCCGAAACGGCCGGCAGGAATGATCGCCTCGGCCTCGGCCTTGATCTCCTCGAGGGAGACCCCTCCCGCCTCCGCGCGCTTGGCGAAGATGGCCTCCAGGCGAGCGGTCGCGGTAGAGCCGGGCGCCGCCGTGTTGACGGTCACTCCATCGGCCGCGGCCTCATCCGAGAGCGCCTTGGAAAAGCCAACGACAGCCGAACGCATCGCCGTCGAGATCGTCAGCCCGGCAATCGGCTGCTTCACGCTGGTGGAGGTGATAAAGACAATGCGGCCCCAGCCCCGCGCCCGCATCCCGCCGACCACCGCGTCAGCAAGCTTCTGAGATGCGCGGAAGGTAGTCTCGAAACCCAGCCTCCAGGCCTCGTCTCCCAGTCCGGCGGCATCGCCCGGCGGCGGGCCGCCATTGTTGGCGACCAGAATGTCTACCGGGCCCAGGGCATCGGCCGCCGCCGAGACGAACTCATCCGGACCGGTCTCACTGCCAAGGTCCGCGGGTAGAGCGACCAGCGGCGGAACCTCGCCGCCATCCGCCGAGATACGGGCCCGGATATCCTCCAGGGCCGCCCCTACTCTCTCCTCGCTGCGGGAGCAGAGAGCCACCGAGGCTCCCTCTCGCGCCAACGCCAGCGCCACCGCCTTACCAAGACCGCTCGATGAGGCGGCCACCGCCGCCACCTTCCCTTCCAGGCCGAGATTCATGGTTCTATTCCCTTTTATTTCTTCCGCGGAAAACCAAAAGGTTTCATTCTTCGCGGGGAGAATTCCCAGGCGGCGGCTTCTTTGCCCCGCCATCACCCTTCTTCTCCGGCAGACCCGGATCGATCGGCACCTTGATCAAGCCCAGACCTGTAGCCAGCTCGGCCTTGGGCCGGGCGATATCACCGCCAATCTTGATTTTCAGGATGCCCTTCTTGATAAAGCTGAAGATCTTGCCCAGGTCGATTCCGGTGAGGTCGATGATTTCAGGAATGAGCGGCAGCTTGAGCCGGGAGGTCGGCAACTGCGGCTCGAGCTCGAGGGCCAGGTTTCCATCAAAATCCATGCTCCCCACGCCGGAAAAGGAGAGGCCCGAGTTGCTGCTGTTCAGCTCCAGTTCCTCGGTCAGGAAGCGCCCATCCTCTATGGTGTAGGGGATCTTCACATTGTCGAGCTTGGACCGCAACAATAGATCGGAGAAGCCCAGGTTGATAAGATCGGGCAGCTTGAATAGCTTGAAGATGTCGAGAAAGAGCGGCAGTTGGGCCAGGTTCGCGTCCTTGATAAGGCCGACGCCCTCTCCCCGGATCGAGCGCTGGTCGCCGGTCTTGCCGGCGAAGAACACCGTCCCGCTCGCAGTGCCGCTGGTCGCTTCCTTCCCGCCCCCGAAGACATCCACGGAAGCCTCGGCCAGGCTGATCCCGGAGGCCGCGAACTCGCCGCCAAGATCACCCTCCTTCTCGCCCGTATCGACGTAGAGCATCCCATCGAGCCGCCCCTTGTAGAAATTCTCCGAAGCGATACTCATCTGGAAGGTGTCGGTGACGTCCCCGCGGGCGAGACGGCCGATGATGCTACTGGAGAGATAGGGACCCTTCTCCCCGGGTGTGTCGACGCTGTCCGTCAGCCGGCGGATGCGGTCATGCTGCTCGCCGAAGGTGAATACGATATCTCCATCCTTGAGCTGGAGGCGGTTGAAGCGCGCCTTCTGCACCTTCACCTCCCCCCAGAAGTGATTTGGACGATCCTCATTATGGCCGCCGGTAAAGCGCCCCTGCGCATCCATCTGGCTGACCTCCACGCCGAAATTGACCGCGGCATCCCTGGTCCGAATATCCGTACCTTCGAAGTAATGCTTATCGTTGGCGGAATCCGTGAGGTTCTTCAGATACCACCCAGCCAGCCTTCCTGAGAAGGTCCCCTCCAATCCAAGACCGTTCAAGAAGTTCTGGTATTGGGCAGGAAAGGCCTCCCGGAACTTCTCGTCGAGCTTAAAGTCGGCAAGCAGCAGGCGATATTCGAGCTTCCTGGTGTCATTCAGACGGCGCAGGCTTCCATCAAAGGACATCTGGGCGCCGGCTCCGCTGGCTGTCTTGAAACCGCTGAACTGGACCGTCTCGTTGTTATCGATGACGACCCTGCCCGCGGCAAGCTGGAGCCGGTAAGGAAAATCAACCGCCTGAATCTCACCCTTAAGCAAATCCAGAACCACCTTCAGGCGCGGCTGCCCGGAATACTGAGAGGCGATCGAGACGTTTGTCTTGAAGGCTCCCTTGAAGGCGAAGGTGTCGACCATCCTGGAGACTTCCGGCTGCAGGGCGACTCGAATATCCTTATCGTACTGCAACTGGGGAGAGGTGATGTTGATTTCGAAGCCGGGCGGGTCTTCATTC
>DODI01000525.1:0-3469 GCA_003509045.1 Planctomycetota bacterium
CTATGATGAATTCAAGAAGGTGCTGGTGAAGGACTACCAGGAAGACATGGTGCGGGGCCTGATGAAGAATTTTATGCTCTATGCCACGGGTCGTAAGCCCGATATAGATGACATGGCGGAGATCGAGGCCATCATGAAAAAGAACGCCTCAAGAGGATATCCGCTGCGGACAATGCTCCTGGCGGTGTTTCAAAGCGAAGCGTTTCTCGAGCACTAGATACGGAATCTTTGACTTCATCTTCGTCAAACGGCAAGATGGATTGAAACGAAGCTGAGGCCTTAAAAAGGTAATTAGTATGAACCGGGAACAACTAATGAGCCGTCGCAAGGTCCTGCGAGGACTGGGCGCGACGCTGGCTTTGCCTGTTCTCGAGACCTTTGGTGGCAGGACACTGGCGGCTGGAATGAAGGCTAAGGACCCATCCCGTTTCGCCTGTTTCTATATTCCGGGCGCGATCAGCCAGTACAACTGGTTTCCGAAGGATGCCGGGCCGAAATACACTCTTGCCCCCACGCACCAGCCGCTGGCACATCACCGTGATCGGTTCTCCGTGCTCACCGGCCTGTCTCATATCGAGGGGCGCATCAGCGGCCATGTCCATCCCTACAGCTGGTTGACGGGTCACAATATCAACCTGGTCCCGGGCACCAGGACCAACACCATCTCCGTTGACCAGGTGGCTGCGAAACACCTCGGGCCGACCTATCTCAACTCCCTGGTCTTGTCGTGGCAAAACGGTGTGGGCACCACAACGCTTTCTCGTAATGCACTCGGGGTGGACATCCCCGCGACGGCTGATTACCGGCGTGTTTTTGAGAACCTGTTTCCTCCTGCAGACCGCGCGGAGCTCAAAAAGAAGCAGGCCCGCCTGGCGCTCAACCGCAGTATCCTCGATACGGCCACCGGCAATGTGAAGGATATCAAGCGCAAGCTCGGGCGTATCGACCAGCAGCGGGTCGACCAATACCTGCACTCGGTGCGCGACGTCGAAAAACGTCTTCTTCAAAAAGAGGCCATCCTGAAAGATGGGCGGCCGAAGTTCGACGAATCGAAGGTTCGCCTGGAAGGTGAGGTCAAAAACAGCTTCCAGGAGCACGTCGAGCTGATGACCGACCTGATCACCTTGGCCTTCCAGACGGACATGACGCGGGTCGCCACCCAGTGTCTTGGTGGGGAGGCGGGTCCGCACTATGACGACTACAAGGACTGGGCCAGGAAGTCGGGGGCCAAGCTTCGCGGCACCCACGACGTCCATCATAAAGGCGGCGGCAACCGGGGTGAAAAAAACCCGGATGTGATCGCGTTGAGCCTGCGTGACAGGATGCTCTGCGCCTGCATGGCCCGTTTCATGGATAAGCTTGAGGGGATCGAGGCATCCGAAGGAACCCTGCTGGATCACACGGTCATCCTCTTCGGCGGAGCCCAGACAGCCAGTCATGTCGGCACCAGCTTTCCGACCATCATTGCCGGCGGCAAGGCCCTGGGGTTCAAACACGGCCACCATACAAAGTGGGGGAGAGACAAGCGGCCGATGTCTGATCTCTACCTCACGATCCTGCAGCAGCTCGGCTGTCCGGTACATTCCTTCAAGGAAAGCGCCGGCCCGATTTCTGAACTGCTGGTTTGAGGCCGTGAAGCCCCTGAGGGAATTCGTGTTCTGCCTCGCCCTGGTGGGGGGTGCGGCGCTCCTCCCCGCTCACGCCGATGAGCCACCGGTCAGCACTCTCAAAGGGCACGAGGGGTGGGTCACCACCGTCGTGTTCAGCCCCGATGGAAAGTGGGTCGCTTCTGGAGGCGAAGACAAGACACTCCGTCTCTGGGATTCCCTCACCGGCAGGGCAGTGCGGGTCTTTCGAGGACACACCGCGGCCATCACGGCAACCAGCTTCAGCCCGGACGGGCGGCGCCTGGTCTCAGGCGGCTGGGACCAGGCCCTCAGGGTCTGGGATGCGCAGAGCGGTAAAGAGCTCCTGAAGCTGAGTGGGCACAAGGAGCACGTGACATCAGTTGGCTACAGCCCCGATGGTAAGCGCATCGTATCCGGTAGCGGAGACGACAGCCTGAAGGTCTGGGATGTGCGCAGCGGAAAGATCCTGCTGAGCCTTTCCCACGATAACGAATACGATGTCACCTCGGTGGCTTTCAGCCCTGACGGCCAACAGATCGTATCGGCAGATGGAGAAAACCAGTTGAAGACCTGGGATGCGTCAACTGGCGAGGAGCTGGAAACCCTGCTCGCGCATGGCGCCGCGGTCAGCTCGGTTTCGTTCAGCCCCGATGGCAAGTGCATCGCCTCAGGCAGTTGGGACGATACCGTGAAGGTCTGGGACTCATCCCTTGAAGAATCACTCCTGAGCCTGCGGGGGCACAGCGGGGACATCACCGCGGTCACCTTCAGCCCTGACTCCAGGCGCATTGCCTCCAGCAGCGAGGACAAGACAACGAAGATCTGGGATGCCCGGACCGGGAAGATATTGATGACCCTGCGCGGCCACAGCAAGGAGGTCACCTCTGTGGCCTTCAGTCCTGGCGGCCAACGCCTTGTCGCCGGCAGCAGGGCCGTGCTGAAAATCTGGCGCCTGGAAAAGCCCTAAGCCTTAGCGCGTGATGGTGACGTCGTCGATCGAGCTTTTGGAGAACCCCGTAGAGCTGCACCCGTTTGTCAGGAAGCGAATGGTGTCGATGGGGCCCTTGTTGTCGAAGGGTATACCGGGCCAGGTCTTGCCGTTGAATTTTACGGTATAGGCACCGGCATCCAGGTCTACCTCGATCGTGACGACAGGCTCCCTGACGATGGTATTCTCGGACTTCAGGTCATTGACAACGAACAGGGCCTTGAATTTCCCCTGCCTGTAATAGCCGAAGGAACCGGGAGCCCCGGAATCAACCGGCTCGCCGCCGCCCCAGACGAGATTGACCCCGATGCCCCTGGCGAGGTCTTTTTCGTAAACGAGCAGCCTGGGGATCTTGGCGCTGTTGCCAAGCTGCATGTAAAAACTCCAGGTGCCCTCCGCCTTGCGCAGCCAGTCCATACGAAAAGAGACCGTGAACTTGCCTCTCTCCTGAACCGGGAAGGTATGCCTGATACGCGGGCGAAATTCACCCTCCTCAAGCTTGAAGAAAGCGGCCTTGCCCTTAAGTACGGCCTCTCCCCTCGATGTCCACCCCTGTCCCACGGTGTCCGCATCAGGGCGATTGAAGTCGTCTTTAAAAACAGCTTTCTTCTCCGCTGCCGGGGAGAGGAAGCAGACCGCGCTAAGACCGACGAGGGCAAGGATCATCAACAGGCGCGCTGGTAACATTGAAAATCCCCTCCCTGTAATGAACCGGGGTGCGGCGCCCGGGTTAAAAGGACCCTGTAGACTTCGTATGAATAAGATCAACAGGTTCCCCGCAATGCTACCTCTCGTTCGTCTCCTGTCACCCTAAGTGATGCCCCGGGCGATAAGCAACCAGGGGCCACCCTCT
>DODI01000483.1:0-2699 GCA_003509045.1 Planctomycetota bacterium
TCATAACCTCGAGGTCGCAGGTTCGAATCCTGTCCCCGCCACCAAAACAACAAGCCGGCCCGGAAGAATTTCTTCCGGGCCGGCTTTTCTTTGGCCCCTTCGGCTGTACCCAGCACCTGGCATTTCGCCTATGATGGTCATCTCATGCTCACCAACCAGCAAAAGGAGGCTGTCACGATGCGTGTTCCCCTATCCCGCCTGAGCGCAATCCTTCTCCTGCTGTCGGTCACAGCCGGAACCATCCATGCCGAGGACAAAACCGAGGAGCCCAAGAAGGAGGCTCCAGTCAAGGTCCGCTACCGTCCGCCGGAGATCATGCTTGTCATCTCTGTCGACTGGCCGGCTGCCGAGGAGCATCGGGAGACCATGGCAAAGTTCCTTGTCGAGAAGGGGATCAACTGCGTCGAGGCGGCAACCGATGTGCTCGATGTCTGCCGCAGGAACGGACTCTACGTACGTGTCGGGGCACGCAATGGAGACCTGGGAAGCCTCCTGAAAGAGATCGAGGATCTCAACCTCAAGGATGACCCGGCCGTCTTCGGCTATTTCATATCCGACCGCCGCAAGAGCAGCGCCTTCCAGACATGGGCCCGCTGGGTGCAGCTCTTTGAAGAGAGAGACCCGAACCACCCGGCCATCTTCATCAACCGCGCACTGTGGAATGAATACGCACTGTTCGCCGATGTGGTGAAACCCATGATCCTCGATTTCTATCACTATCATTGGGACGGCAAGAGAAAACCCGATCGCTACCAATTCTACCTGCACCTGTTCCGCGATGTGGCGAAGAAGCACGGCATCCCGGTTATGCGCTGTGTTGGGACGGGAGTCTCGCCGCCCCAGCTACTCCAGACCATGTATGTCAGCCTCGCCTACGGCGTGCAGGCCTTCCACTTCTGGGTTCCCTGGCATGTCGGGCATGAGAAAAATGACAAGGGTCCTGTTCTGAAGGACGGGAAGATCGTGCCAACCATAACGCCCTGGGGTGAAACCATTGGCCAGTTTGGTAAAGATATGCGAGCCATGGGACCCACTCTGCTGAAATCGACCTCGGTCGCCACCTACTACACCGAGCCATTCCCCCAATACATCGGCAAGAAGATCCCCGATGAGCTCTGGTTCTCGGCGACCGGCGGCTACCTGGTCATCGGGCACTTCCAGGACGAGAAAAAAGAGGACTACCTCCTCGTGGTCAACAGCCATGTCGGAGAGGAAAAGAAGGCCGAGTTGACCTTCAAGGCCCCGGTCTCAGGAGTCCAGTGGATGGACAAGAAAACCGGGAAATGGAAGCCGGCACCGGGAAAGCCGCTGGTCACGAGCCTCTCGATCAAGGCAAGCGACGGTGAGCTGCTGTGGATCCAGAAGAAAAAAAATCCCTGAGACAGGCGACAGCCGCGGTCAACCCGGGAAGTAATCCTGGATCGCGCGCACCCCGTATTCGGAGGTCTTGAGGGCCCGGATCCCATCCACCGCGGCTCGCGCGGCGGCGATGGTGGTGATGCAGGGGATGTTCATGGAGATGGTGTTTTCCCTGATAATCGCCTCGTCAAGCTTCCCTCCCCGGCCGGTGGGAGTATTGATCACCAGCTTGACCTTCTCTTCGTTCATGTAATCGAGGACATTCGGGTGCTCTCCCGTCTGGATCTTGGGAAGCTCGATGACATCCTCAAGGCCCGCCACATCGAGAGCTTTCTTGGTCCCCGGGGTTGCCAGCAGCTCAAAGCCGAGTTCCTGGAGATCGCGGGCGATCGTGGCGATATATTTCTTGTCTCGATCAATAACGCTGAGGAAGACCATTCCATCGAGAGGAAGATCCTGGTTAGCGGACATGTGCGCCTTGGCGAAGCTCATCCCGAAGCTGTCATCAAGGCCCATCGCCTCTCCAGTAGATTTCATCTCGGGGCCGAGAATAATGTCTGAACCTGGAAAGCGATCGAAGGGAAAGACTGCCTTCTTGACCGCGATATGACGGATCTGGACCTCGTGTTCAAAGCCGAGGTCTGAAAGCTTCTGGCCGACCATAACCTTGGCAGCCAGCTTGGCCAGGGGGACCCCGATCGTCTTCGAAACGAAGGGAATGGTTCGTGAGGCCCGGGGGTTGACCTCGATGATATAGACCTGGTCACCCTTGACCGCGTACTGGCAGTTCATCAGGCCCCGCACCTTGAGGGCCTTGCCGAGCTTCCTGGTTATCTTGCGGATCTCCTGGAGAACCTGCTCGCTGAGCGAATAGGGAGGAAGGGTGCAGCTCGAATCGCCGGAGTGAACGCCGCATTCCTCGATATGCTCAAGGATTCCGCCGATGACAACCTGCTCTCCATCGCAGATGGAATCGACATCGACCTCGATCGCCTCGTCGAGAAATTTATCCACCAGGATGGGGAATCCTGGATTTACATCGAGGGCGAAGCTCATGTACTTCTCGAGCTGCCGATCATCCCATACGATCTCCATCGCCCGGCCTCCCAGGACAAAGGAAGGCCTCACAAGAACTGGATAGCCGATCCTGTTGGCGCACTCGCGAGCCTCCTCGTAAGAGAGAGAGATGCCGTTGGCCGGCTGGAGTAGATCGAGCTCCGTGAGGAGCTTCTGAAAGAGGTCTCGATCCTCGGCTAACGCGATGGCCTCCGGCGAGGTCCCGAAGATCGGAACCCCGGCCTTCTGCAACCCCTCGGCCAGGTTGAGCGGAGTCTGGCCGC
>DODI01000627.1:0-5688 GCA_003509045.1 Planctomycetota bacterium
GGTTTTTTCCGGTGAAGAGATCGTTGGCGGAATCTATCTTGACCATCGTTTTGTCATTCTCGACGTTCCCGCCGCGGCAAAGGATCGGCTGCCCGCCTGGGCGGCCCTCTGCGCAGTCGCGATCAGGTTTCGTGAGCAGGAGGCCAGCCTGCGAGGCTCCAGGGCGACAGCCGTCTCCGCCCCGCCGGCGAGGGAGCCCGGGCCAGCCGCGGAGAGCCGGACCGAGTTCGCCCGGGAGCTTGATGATTTCTTCGGCCTGGCCTCGGCGAATCCCGACATGCTGGATCTCTTTGACACGATCAGGGGGGTCAGCGGCTCCAATATTCCTGTCTTGATCTACGGGGAGTCAGGTACGGGCAAGACGATCCTCGCGCAGGCCATCCACCTGGCCTCGTCGCGGGCAGCGGGGCCCTTCGTGACCCTCAGCTGCGGAGCCATTCCAGAGACCCTGATCGAGAGCGAGCTTTTAGGACATGCGAAGGGAGCCTTTACCGGGGCGGAGTCGGAGAGGGAGGGGCTGCTATCCCAGGCGGATGGAGGCACCTTTTTTCTCGACAATATCGAGGATATGAGCATCGATATGCAGACACGCCTGCTGCGTGTGCTGGAGGATGGCAAGGTACGGCCGCTGGGGAGCAAGCGAACCCTGCTGGTTGATATCCGGGTGATCTCGGCCGCCCGGGCGGACCTCGAGCGCCTGGTGAGGAAGGGCACCTTTCGCCAGGATCTCTACTACAGGATCAAGGGGCTGCAGCTTGATGTCTCTGCGCTGCGGGAACGCTGGGAGGACATACCAGCCCTCGCCGGACTGCTCTTCTCCCGCCACGATGAACTGAAGCGCGCGCCGCAATTCGCCGAAGGTGTCGTTGAGCTGCTGGCCAGATATCACTGGCCGGGAAATGTCCGGGAGCTCGAGAATGAGATGCGCCGCCTGGCCACCCTCGGAATCCATGAAATCTCGATAGATGATGTTTCTCCTGAGCTTGTCGGGCGGGGCGGCCCGGGCCTGGCCGTGGGAGGGGCGCGGGCTTCCCTCGAGCGCATCGTCAATGAGGCTGAACGCGAGGCGGTCGAGGCCGCCCTGAAGCGCTTTGGGGGAAACAAGTCACGAGCGGCCCAATGGCTCAGCATCACTCGCAAGGCACTCTATCGTCGCTTGCGCAAATACGGCATCCATTCTTCCCGTGCCGAATCAGCTGCCGCGGCGGCGGACCGGAACGAGGATGAGCAGGGACCTGCTGAAGAGGCTGGCCGCGGGGGCTGAGAGCTCTATACGCCGGTCGGCGGCGCGTCTTCTCCTTCGGCCCGGGAATTTTTTGAAGGAGGTGTCCAGTTGAGGGTCGGCGCCTGTCGGCGGGAGACGATCCGAGCTCTCCTGGGCAGGTAGTAGAAGGAGAAGTTTTCGAAGCCGATGATGAAGACTCGGCTCTGTCCGGTTGGGAGGGATTCTCGATCCATTTTTCACCTTGGCTGGTTGGCCGGGGAGGAAGGGGAGGGAGGAGCGAGGCGGCGCGGGGAGGACAGGAGGTTGTCGTATCGGGTCGCGCGGAGACCAGGCGTAGGTCGGGGAGGGCCTGGTGATCGTGGAATGCGGGGCTTTCGCCGTCTCGCTCCTCTTTGTAGTGTTCAGCTCTTTCATTTCGCACGAATGAAGTCAGTATTCGCTTTCGGTAAGAGACTATTCAATACTCGTGCCGGACCCGGAGTGT
Source organism: Planctomycetota bacterium (assembly GCA_003509045.1). Classification (GTDB taxonomy): domain Bacteria; phylum Planctomycetota; class UBA8108; order UBA8108; family UBA8108; genus UBA8108. Next base: position 1,710 of record DODI01000627.1, read on the forward strand.
TTCTCTAAGTGTTATCCGTGTAAGGGGTAACGAAAAATGAACCGGGTAGAGACGGGGGCGCGGAGTGTGCCGTATGCGGAACGCCCGCCCAGAACCTTGACGGTTTCAGAGTCCTCTGTTTTCAGCGTCGTTTCTTGCGGAACGTGGCCGAATGACAGCGCTTGCAGTTGTTCTTGGGATGGAAGATGGTCTTGTTCTTGATCACAGTACGCCCATTGTGGCAGGCTCCGCAGGCCTTGCCCTCCATGATGTCTTTCATGGTGAACTTGTTGTTGCCGAGCTTGCGCTCGCGTTTGAAGACCTTGTCATTATGACAATTTTTGCAGGTCGAGCCGGAATTGAGATGGAGCTGGTGGCTGAAGACCGAGTGTCCGAGCTTCTGCTTGGTCTTCTTCACCTCGAAGATGATGTCTCCCCCATGCTTTTCTTCCTGGGCGTTGACCTGGTGGCTCTCTCCGCCAGGCGCGGAGTGCAGCGAGAAGAAAACCACTGCCAGGGTGATGGCCAGTAAAAGGGCGGTGCCCGCGAAAAATCTGGTAGGTTTCATGCCTGTCTCCTGGTCGTTCAATCGTGAGTGTCGAGCCAGCATTTTAACTGCTCAGCGGGAGGGTTGCAGCATTTCGGGGTATTTATTCGCCGAATCGTTCTTCGATAAGTCTGCAGAACTTGTTGCCGCGCTCCTCGAAATTTTTGAACTGGTCATAGCTGGGGCAGGCTGGGGAGAGCAGGACCCGGTCTCCCGGCCGCGCCGAACGAGCGGCTGCTTCGACCGCGGCTCGGAGGTCGGCGGCGTGGGTCAGCTCGGGGGCGCCGGCTCCCGCGGCCCTGATAGCCGTTTCGATTTCCCCGGCTGTTTCTCCTATCAGGACCACGTGCCGGGCCTCTTTCGCGGCTGTCGCGGCCAGCTGGTCGAACCCGCACCCCTTGCTCGTGCCGCCGCAGATGAGGATGACCGCAGGCCCCAGGGTCTGGAGGGCGGCGACGGTCGATTCCTGGGTGGTGGCGATCGAGTCATTGAAGTATTCGACCTCTCTGAAGGTGCCAACGAGCTGTAGCCGGTGTTCGACGCCCTTGAAAGACCGGACTGCATCGAGGATTTCGGGCGGCTCGACTCCCATCGCCGCCGCCGCGGCGGCGGCGGTCGCCGCGTTGATAAGATTGAAATCTCCCCGAAGCTGGAGGTCCTCGCGGGAAAACAGGTGCGCTTCCCTCCCGCCGCTGATGGAGCGAACACCTCCTGCATCCATATCTGTGATGACCCCGGCTGTTCCCCCTGCGGGGGCCGAGACAGCTCGCAACTCCCGCGAGCTCTCTTCGGCCCATTTCCGCAGGAGCGGATCAAAGAGGTTCAGGACCGCGATGTCGGGCGCCGGCCCTGTCCGCAGGATCTGCCGCTTCGCCGCGAGATAGTTGTCGTAGCTGCCGTGCCAGTCGATGTGGTTTTCCGAGAGATTCGTGATCACCGAAATATTCGGACGCCTGTCGATGGAGGCCAGGTCATCCAACTGGAAGCTGGAGAGCTCGAGCAGGACCCAGTCTTCTTCGGAGATTTCATCCACCTGCGGCAGGAGGGATCGGCCGATGTTGCCGCCGATCAGCAGTCCCGGCCAGCGCTGCCTGGCCATGGCGCCGGCCAGGCTGGTGGTGGTGGTCTTGCCGTTCGAGCCCGTGATCGCGCAGATCTTTCCTCGGCAATATTTGAAGAACAGGTTCATCTCGGTTTCAAGCGGTACTCCCGCGCCTACGCAGCGCTCGACCAGGGGTATGCACCTGGGGATGGCCGGGTTGAGCACCACCATGTCGGCTTCCAGTAGATCCTCATCTCTGTGTTCTCCAAGTACCCAGTTGATGTCAAGATCCGCCAGGCCGGCAAGCTCGTTTTCCAGCTCCTTGTCGGTCTTGAGATCCGTTACCGTGACACGGGCTTCCTGTGAGTCAAGAAAGCGGGTCACTCCGGCGCCGCCGCCGAAGGATCCGAGGCCGACCACGGTGACCTTCTTGTCCCGGAACCACAGCCGGGGCTGGATGGTATTTGAGAACATCTATTGTCTGCGGGCTGCCGTCACGGGAGTATCGCCCGGCGGTCCGCCAGCCCCTTTCACTTTTCCTTGCCGCCGCCCTCCGGGCTCTCGGCTTGTACCTTTTCATCGAGGTCCTTGCGCAGGGCCGCATCAATCTTGCCGGCCTTCTGCAATGAAACCTCGATTCGGTGAACATCGCGGAGGGGAAAGACGGGCAGGATGAATTCCACGATGATATCCATCGGGAAGTAGGCGTACCACGGCGGCGAGGCCTCGTGGATGATTCGCCTGGATTGATGGTCGGTGTGGCGGAGCACGATCTCGAACTTTCCGTAGAAGTCGAAGGGGTGTTCGAGCGGGGTCCTGCCGGCGGCCTCTCCGTTGATGTAGACGGCAGCTCCAGGCGGATGCGATTCGATGTGCAGGATGCGCTGAGCGCAGCCTGACAGGAGCAGGAGCATGCAAGCAGCTATGAGGCAGGTGATCCACCGGTTCATACAGCGGGATTATAGTGAAAATACACATGGCTATGGAAGGGCCTCGCTCGCATCGATTATGAATACCTCTTCCGTTTGATTTATTGACAGGCACCCCCGGGACGGCTAAACCTCTCTTTATGTCGTCAAAACCGTGGTATCGAGAGGGTTTGAGTTTTTCCTGCACACGTTGCGGGGATTGCTGTACGGGGGTTCCCGGCTATGTGTGGGTTGAGCCAACGGAGATCGATGCGCTCGCGAAGCATCTCGGCCTTTCGGTAGACAACTTCGGCGAGCGCTATCTTCGCAAGGTGGGAAGACGCTATTCTCTCATCGAGAAGCCTGGTGGAGATTGTGTTTTCTTCGACAAGGGCTGCTCTGTCTATCCCGCGCGTCCGACGCAGTGCCGGACCTTTCCCTTCTGGCGCAGCAACCTCAAGAGCGAGAGAGCCTGGGATGAGCTCGCGGATGAATGCCCCGGCATAGGACAGGGGAAGCTCTTTCCCGTTGAGGAGATAGAGGTTCTGAAACGCGGCAAAGCTGAAACTCCTGCGGGGGAATGAAGGGTGTTCTCATCTGTGTCGACCAGCAGGGCCGCGGCGATCACCGCCACAGTTCTCCTGTCATCTCTGTGGTCCTGCTCCTCGACGAGCAAGCCGCCGCCGGTGAATACCGTCCTGGTAGATGAAATGGAGGCGGCCGAGTGGCGCTGCTGGCCGGGCACGAAGGCTGTCGATGTGCTCGGACTCGCGGCCGGAGCTCTGGGAGACGCCAGCTCCGAGGTTCGCCTGAGGGCGGCGGGTCTTCTCGGCAGGAAGGCTCCTCCCGGCGCCGACCGTGCGTTACTGGGCCGGCTCGAGCTGGAGGGGGATCCGCTCGTTCGCCGGGAGATCGTCTCGGCTCTCGGAAGGCTGGACACCGATCTTTCCCGCGGCGCGCTCCTGCGGATGGCCGCTTCGGAGGAGGCCGGAGAGGAGTCTGCCCTGGCGCTGGCGAATATCGGGAGCAGGGAAGAAGACCACGCGGCTCTTGGCGCGGCGCTTGCTTCGCCAGTGCCTGGCAGACGGCTCGCCGCCGCATTGTCGCTCACTCGTTATCCCGCTGCGGCCCAGGCCTTCAGGGTGGCTGCCGCACTTGCCGCGGAGAAGGATGAACGTGTTCGGTGGGTTCTTGCCGAGGCTCTCAGGCTTTGCGGAGGGGGCGAAGGGTCCGGACATTTCTGCTCGCTCATTCTGGACGGGAATTTCCTGGTTTCGATGGCCGCGAGCAGGGCGGCCGGCGCGAGCCTGCAGGACGAGCCTTGTTTCGACGAGGTGCTTGAGCTGGCGGCCGCTCCGGGAGCGCCCTGGCTGGCCCGTTTTGGAGCAGCCCAGGCGGTGGGCTCCTGGCTCGAGGGGGCTGGAGAGGGAGGGAAGGTTATTGGCAGGGAGATGGGAAACCGCCTGGAGAAGCTTGTCGTTGAAAAAGCGGCAGAGGCGCTGA
>DODI01000028.1:0-8146 GCA_003509045.1 Planctomycetota bacterium
TGGGTTGGCAAAAGATCTCACCCGCCTGGTAGGTCTCTCCGTCTTCCTTGAAGCAGATCTACCGGCCCGTCTCGGTATGGCTCAGTCGGTCGCGGGTGGAGACCCTGCCGAAGAGACCGGGACGAATCCAGAAGTTGGCCAGCTCCGGCGTGACCCTGAAGCCGTCCTCGGCGTAGGGGATGGCCCTCTCGATGAGCTCCGCCCAGGGCAGCTTGCCGAAGCGTGAGTGGATCTCGGCAACGCCTGCGACCATCCCGGGAACGGTGATGGCCTGGTAGCCGACGTCATTGACTTTGCCCTCCACCAGGTACCCGAAACCATCAGGGGTTTCGGCTTCAAATAGACCGGCCCAGACATCCGGGCGGGCCCGGCTTCCGGCCCTCCCGTGGAAGTCGATGCTGAGAGGACGACCGGAACCTGCGGGCTCGTTGAAGAAGAGGGTGGCGCAGCCGAAGCCTCCGATCCCGCAGCGGTGCGGATCGACCACGCCCTGGACAAACGCGGCGGTGACCAGGGCATCAGCCGCGTTTCCCCCATCGGTAAGGACACGAGCACCCTCGTAGGCCGCCTCCGCCTGGGGGGCGGCCACGAGGCCCCGGCCTGGTTGTATCTGCTCAGCTTTCATGTCGGCTGATTATACGCACCAGGTCGGCTGATGGTACTCGCTACTTTTTGAAGCGGGTCGAACTCTCTGAATAGAGACCTTTTTCCGTCCAGTTCGTATAGCTGGCGGAGGTTCCCATGAGGTTCAGGAGGGCGCTCAGCGCCCTCATTGCTTCAGGCGGGACAGCGTCGCCAGCGGGCGAGAACTGCAGGGCCTGCTCGATCAGTTCCATATAGCCGGCGGGGACCGAGGAGCTCTGGTAGGCGAGCCCGGTGACCTGGGCTGGAAGCTTACCGAGAGCCTCCTTAAACTGGGCATTGTCAGCCAGCCCTGGAGAGTCCTTGCCGATCCTGCGGATCACCTTCTGGACATTCTCCGGTTCTGATCCGAAGATGACCATCTTGTCGGAGATACAGACGGCCGGCTGCGGCCCGGAGAACCCGTCACCCATGACAAAGATGTCACGGCCCATGTACTTTTTCGGTTCGAAAGCGCCGCCGGACAGCTCGATAGCCTTGTTTACGAGCTTCTTCCAGGGGGCATCGTTGGAGAGCTCAAGGACGACCGTCATGTCGCCAAGCGGATTGTCAACACCACCCTGTTGCCCCGATCCGAAGTAGTGCGCGCGGTTTCCGATGCTGCTGAGCAGAGAGGACAGCTTGAAGCCCATCTCCGCTTCGAACATTTCCTCGACGTTGGCCTCGGCCCCCTGCAGGGCGGCGAAGGACTGGACGAGGTTGAGCATCATCTTGACGGACTTGTTGATGGCCTCGGCATTGAGGCCGAAGACGCTGTAGGTACCTGCGTCTCCGGGGACGATGGAGGGGGGCGAAGCGGCGAAGGGCTTGCTCTTGAACCAGCCCAACATTCCGTCAGAGGCTCCATTGTTGTGGACGAAGGTCTTACTGCGAATTCCCCCCTCTTCGAGGACTATTCCAGCGCCCCAATTGTTGAGGGACTTTCCGAAGAGAACCTTCTCGAGAGTCTGCCAGAGGAAGACAAAGGGATTGCCCTCCATGGCACCGTTGACGGCCTTGAGGATGGGCTTGATGTTCATGAAGAAGTTGGCGTGGTTTCCCTTGCCGATCCGAGCGGCGGTCTCCTTGAAGGCGGCATCGTTTTGAAGGGAATCTTCAGGGCTTTCCTCCGAGAGCTTGACGATGGTCTGCTCGAGGAATTTCCTGCTGACGGAGAAGAAGAACTTCGAACCTTTCTCGCCTACATAGGCATGCTTGAGACCATCTTCTTCGCCTAATTCCTCCGGGGGGCTCAGGGTGGTGATCTTGCCGCCATGGAAGTCCTCGGTCTTGACTCCGGCGCCCTCGCGGACGGCCAGGGCCATCAGGGAGAGGATGCCCTTCTTAAACTCCTCGCGTCCACCGAGGGCGTCGACGCCGATCAGAAGCGGCAGCGACTCGGAATCCAGCTCGGGATCCTCCATGTTCATCAGGGCCTCTCCAAGGCTCTTGATGACCTTCGAGATGTCGCCTACGGCGAGGACGGCCTCACCCTTTACGGCGCCCAGCATCTCGATCGGATCGACCTGGGTTTCGGCGATGACGGTCTGCCTGGCTTCCTCGATCCCCTGTTCGGCCTGGGCGAGGAGCTCGGTGAATTCCTGCTTATCCTTCAGCTTGTAGATCGGGGAGTTCTTGAAGTCCCGGACGATGCTGGCAAGGCTCGGAGCGTGCAGAACGAAGGTCGTATTCTTCGGAAGAGTCTTGAGAATAGATGGTCCAACGACGACCGTCTGTTTGTCCTGGGCTATCGTCCAGGCACTGAGTCCGACGATCATGACGATGAGGGGAAGTAAGAAACGTTTCAGCATTTTCTGAGTCCTTTCGTAATGGAATTTCACTAAATAATCTGGTTCGGGTCCGAAGCTTCACGCTCCGCGACCCTCTTATTTCTTCTTTTTGACCTTTTGTTTCTTGGGGGGGGGCTTCAGATAGCGGAAACCCGTATTGGGGTTATCCTTGTCAAAGGCGAAGGCCTCCCTATTCCTGAGGAAATCCTTAACATATTGTATCGGTATGGCAAAGCCAAGCGACTCGCCGCCCATGATCTTTGAGCTGGTGACGCCGATCACCTCTCCACGGTTGTTGAAGAGAGGACCTCCACTATTGCCGGGATTGATGGCTGCTGTGGTCTGGATCGATAATCTTCCGCCAAGAGCGCGACTGCGGTTGCTGACGATTCCATCCGAAACCGTGCGGTCGAGGCCCAGCGGGTTTCCGATGGCGAAGACCGGGTCGCCGATCTTGACTCGGCTGTAGTCTCCCAGGTAGGTCTCTCGAAGGGGGATCTTTTCCGGACTTTCGATCTTGAGCAGGGCCAGGTCAAAGAAAGGATTGAAGGCGACGATTCGGACATCGCTGACCTTTTCCTTACGCAGACCCTTCTTTTCCTTTACGTAGATCATCAGCGAGATATCGCGTTCCTGTTCGATGACATGGTAGTTGGTTACCACGTAGCCTTCTTTCCGGTTGATGATGAAACCTGACCCGGACTTGCTGAGGCAGAGAACCTGGACGACTCCCTCGGCGACCGCCCTGGCTTTTTCTTCGATGGGCCCGGCGTCAAGCCTGCGGGTGAAGAAGATGGAGTCGGCTTGCGGGCCGGGTTGGTTGCCGGCCTTCCTGGCCGCGGGGTCGGCACTCTCCACCTGCGCCGTGATGACATCAATCGAGGCGCGCGGGATGCGGAGTATGGTATAGCCGACATCGAGGAAGATATCCGTGTCGGTTCTCTTGATAACCTTCCCCTGCAGGGAGTTTCCGCTTCGCAGCCGGATTTTTTCCCAGCCGGCTGTGGAGGAGTCCTGGGCTGGGAGTCCACCGGCGGCGAGGGCCAGCAGGAGGAGGAATATGGTGGTTGTTTTGAGAGTGTTCATTCGCGGAAACCTTTCAATAGACACCGCCCTGGAGGTAGAGCAGGATCCTGTTGTGAATCAGCAGGAGCAGGTCCGCCGTATCGTCTCCATCGATGTCTTCAATGAGCATCTGCTTCGGTCCGAAATTGGTACCTCTTCGTGTATAGGATTTCTCCTCGAAGATGCCGAAGCTCAGAGCCTGCCTCAACGACCGGCCCTCGGCTTTTTTTTCTTTTTTATCCGAGTCGGTCAGGAAGAGCAGGTTGTAGCGCGGCGCTGTCGAGATGATGACATCGGCGCGGCCATTGGAGTCGAGATCCCCGATCGAGAGGTTCTGGGGCCGCCCGAGGTCCTTGTCTTCCACCGTATAGGTGAACTGTTCGACGAAGCCCGGTTGCGTTTTTTTCGCGTAGAAGACCGCTGTCTGGGTCTTTCCGAAGAGTATGAGATCATCGCGTTTGTCGCCGTCAAGGTCGCGCGCGTCGAGGCGAACGAATTGCAGCTTGGGAAGCTTTATCTGCTCGGTGATCGAGTAGGTCCCATCGGAAGACTTCTGGAGAATCTCCAGGGAGTTGACAGAGGAGTCGATCAGGACGATCTCGTCGGTTCCATCCCCATCGAGGTCCAGGGGCGTGCCGGCCTTGAGCTTGGCCTCGGAGCTGCGGCCGCTGTGCTGGTCAAGAACCTTGAGCCGGTTCTCCTTGTCGAGCTCGAGAATGCGAACGTAGCTTCCCGCGGTGACCATCAGGCGCGCTCGTTCCCCCCCGCTGAGCACGGTCAGGGCGGCTGGCTGGAGCTTCGCGAGCTGCCCCTGTCCGAAGTCGGCCTGCTGGCTGAGGTTCTTGAAGGCGGGGCCTTCGCTCTCCTTCTCCTTGAGGTCTTCCTGGAGAAAGAAGATCGGGTCCTGGTATGGAATGAAGGTGATCAGGTCTGTGGCGCCATCGCCGTTGCCGTCGAAGAGAGCCAGTCTGTTTGGCGATGAACCCTTGGATGGAATCGCAAAGGATGCGTCCTCCCTGACTTTTCCGGCGGGCTGGAGCGAGAGAATCCGAAGCTGGTATTTTCCGTCTTTTTCCCGCTGCACGACCCATGCGCGCTGGCTGCCTTTTTTTGTCAACGGGGCGACCGAGAGCAGGACAGGCTCCGCGGGCAGGGACCAGGTCTCCGGGATCGCGAGCCGTTTGCCGTTCCAGGAGCTCACGCCGATGGCCTTTTCCTTGGCGCTGCTGACGACGATCTCCGCATGACCATCACCGTCGACATCCATGCTCGCCAGGCTGTTGACCTCGGCGAGGGTGGGGTAGGAGGCTGAGCTGGAGAGCACGCCGTCGGCGCCCTGGAAGGTTACCTCCAGCTGGGCGGTTTCGGGGTAGCTCACGACGAGGTCGGGTCTTCCGTCCCGGTTCACGTCGCTGATGATCTGTTTACGCTTGGCGCTGTCGCCGCTCTTGCGAAGCGCCAGGAGGCTGGGACTGCCGAGGCCGCCCGGAACCTCCTTGTCCTGCCATCGATAGGCCTTGATTCTCCGGGTGTTGCCCTGGATCGTGTAGAGCAGGGGAGTATTGTTCTCAGTATGCAGGGCCCAGGCCTGCAGGGCCAGCAGCCGGCTGGCGATGAGGGGGGCGAAGCCGTTGCCGCGCTGGAGGCGTGTGAGGACCGGCTCTTCTGAGGAGGGACTGAAGTAGACCAGGTCAACTTTCCCATCGGAGTTGAGGTCGCTCAGCTTGAGAGAGGTGATGCCTTCCCGGGCATTGTTCATGACCGTCGGTTGCCCCAGCCCTCCGCTCTTCTGCTGGTAGAAGAGGTAGGTCTTCAGAGCGCCGAGGAGAACGAGGTCCATCTTTCCGTCCGCGTCGAGATCTGCGACCTGCAATGCAGAGGTCGAGCGGGCGCCATCGCGGATGGGATAGCGTTTTCGTTTCGCTCCCCAGGTCTCTCCCTGGTAGACGATCTCGAGCTCCGGAGGGTCGCAGTAGTAGGCCAGATCAGGTTTCCCATCTCCGTTGAAATCTCCAACCGTTAGAGAATTGACCTTCTTGTCGGTATAGAACTTTTCCACTCGGAAGCGTGAATCGGAGGCTACCGTGTTGCGCGGAGGCGGTTTCCCGCCGGTTTTTTTCTTCTTACCGTCCTGGTAGAGCAACTGGATGGTGCCCTCGGTATTGTTGGCTACGATGAGATCCATGCGTCCGTCGCCGTCCAGGTCCGAGACAGTAAGACCGAGCGCGGCCCCCTCGACCTTGAAGATCTCGAGACTCTCAAATCCGAAGGAGGTTTCTTTCAGCGGTTCATTGGAGAACGCCTCTCCCATCGATGCGGCTAAGATGAGGCTGAGTGAAAGACTGAAAATATTGTTCGAGGTCATGACAAATAATCTGGATTCAGGAGGCTATCTTCCGGGGCATAAGTTCAACTGATCACGTGCTTAGCTGAGCGGCGGTCAAAGGCCGAGTATACGAAAATAACTCCATCCGAGCTCCCGCCCCAAGGATGTTTTATAGGGTCCGTGAAAATTTCAGACAAGTTACATTTGTCTCATCCGACACAATTTGACAAAACCGGATGATGTAGCCAGATGAGTCCCGTTCGATTTGATGAGATGCGCCCGGCAAGTGCTACCCTGTCAGAGTTGCTTGTGGCGGTGAACCCCCAACGCCCGGGGAGCCGTGGCTGGTGTTTCTGAAGCTATAAGTGAGGTCTTTCAGGCATGATCGTTGGATGCGGAGAATGGGGTTTTCGAAATGTAGCCATGGAGGAACACTTCCGGATTTCCCTGAGATTCGGATTCAAGTTTCTCGAGTTCGGGATCGGTGGAGGTCAACCAGGCCGGCTTCCTGAGGAGCCGACCGAGGCTGATGTCGCGGAGTTCAGGGAGCTTGGCGAGCGCTACGGTATCGACACTCCCTTCTGCTGTATCGAAAATGACTTCACCCTGGCCTGCGGCGATGAACATGACGCGATGGTGGCGAAGGTGCTTGCCCAGGTTCGCTCGGCCAGCGCCTGCGGTGCCACCCATGTCAGGCTGTTTGCCGGTTTCACGCCGGCCGCCGCTATGACCGAGGAGATCTGGGGACGTGTTTTCGCGGCCTTTGAGAGCTGCGAGAGCCTCTGCTCCGGGCTGGGTATCCAGATCGCCATCGAGACCCACGGAGCCCTCGAGTTCCAGGAGGACGGAAGCGCGGTTCATATCAACAGCATCACCACCGATCGTGAGTGTCTTGCTCGCCTGCTGGAAAATCTTCCTCCCGGGGTGGGCTTCAACTACGACCCGGGAAATATCAGGGCGGTTTCTCCCGGGGATGAAAGATACTGCCTCGATCTCCTGAATGACCGTATCAACTATTGTCATTTGAAAGACTGGCATCAGAGGGGAGAGGGCTGGGTCGCCTGCGCTATCGGAGATGATGCGCTCGATTACGGTCCCCTGTTCGAAAAGATGAAGTTCGATGGTGTCTACCTGATCGAGTACGAACCTCTTGAGGATTCCGAGGACGGAATCCAGCGGAGCCTTGATTATATAGGGACGGTCGCGCCGGGCTTTACGCTCGACCGATGAACTGCGCGGCAGGTCTCAGCGCTCCTCTTCGCCTTCCGCCGTTTTTTCAGCCGTGTCGACTCCCTCCGCCTGGACGGACTCCTTGTCTCTTTTCTTTTCCTCAATCGCCCGCTTGATTTCCGTGCGATAGCGGCGGGTCTTGAAGACGGCGTAGAGGATCACGCTGGCGATCACTCCGGCGGTCACCAGCATCACCATGGGCTTGTAATCTTCAAAAAGAGCTAAGGCTTGCTCGATCGCGGCCTTGGGTGTCTCCCCCGGAGCCAGCGTGCGGGCGGCCCACCTGCCGAAGAAGATCGAGGTCGGGCCGGAGATGAGGGCTCCCAGGAGATCGAGAAAGATGAACTTGGGCCAGCGCATCCCGTGTTGGCCGGCATAGCCGTAGACGCCGATTCGTACGCCGGCGAGAAAGCGTGCAAAGAAGACGGCCTTGTTGCCATGCTTGGCGAATTGCCGGTGTACCTTCTTATTATTGATTGCCCGGATGAACCAGCTGTCGGGGAAGCTCTGTCCCAGCTTGCGCCCGGTGAAGAAGATGATGGAGTCGCCGATGAGGATCGCCAATATGCAGACCAGGGAGGCCAGCCAGAAATTAGCGAGGCCGAAGCCGACGATCACTCCACTGCCGATCAGCGTGACCTCTTCCGGAATTGGCAGGCCAATGCCGCAGAGAAAAAGAACGCCGAACATGGCGTAGTATTGGTAATCAGTCAGCCATTCGATGAGCTCGGTGGGTTCCAGGAGGGCAATCATCTGTTTTTTCTTTCAGGGAGACTTTCCGTGTGCGGGAGGAAGATAACCCATGCCCGCGAAAAAACCAATCCCGGCCTGCGCCCGGAGGCGACTCAGCAAACCCGGAGATGGCTCAAAACAGCGTTCCCACCGAGGGGCTGAGGTCGAGATCGGCTGGTACTCCCGGGAAGTGGTCCCTGATGAAATCGCCCTGGATATCACGGGTCTTCTTCGACAACTGACCTTGCAGCTCCTCACTGCACTTTTCGCACATGATGATCAGGGGCAGCAGGAGGGACAGCTCCCTGCAGGCGCCGATGACGGTGAAATTATCAAAGAGAGCCTTTGGGTAGCCGCAGAAGTGGCAGTGGTCGGGTTCCTC
>DODI01000028.1:8532-16583 GCA_003509045.1 Planctomycetota bacterium
CTGGACAGGTCTTCTCCGCAGGCCTGGCAGATCGCCGTCTCGAAGATCACCTCTTTGTCGCGGTAGACCTTCTGGACCTCGTAGAGGCCGAGGTGTTCTAGCTCTTTGTCGCAGATGGTGCATTTCCTGAAGGGCCCCTCCTCAGCGAAGGAGTGCAATTCCTCAGGAATTCCCGCGTCGCGGTCTTCGTTTGTTTCTTCGGGTAACACCAGGATGAAACTCCACGGAACGCGGCCTTGCCAGGTTCGTTTAGGCTCCGCCAGATTGATGGAAAAGTCAGCTTACCTAAAAAGGCCGTATGTTGACGAATTGCTCCCCACGGAAAAACCCGCTGGCAGTAGAATGCAAACCGTATAGTCTAGACCTCTGAAGCGGAACCAGCCGCGCTTCAGGAGGCTTTTTGGAATTGTAGAATCAAGCGTGAATGTCGGCAAAGTCTTTCTCGAAGGTATAGAGATTTGAACACCTCTGTTCGTTTTATCGGGGTACCTGCCCTCCTTTTCGTTCTTGCGGCCGTATTCAGCTGCAATCCGCGTCCTGCTGTTGAACCAGCCGAAGGTCTTCGTCTGATGGGCAAGGGAGTCGGCCTGCTGGAGCAGTACGATTATTCGGGTGCCTACAAGATCTTCGCCGGGCTCTGTGAGAGCTTTCCCGGCTGGGAGGCTGCCTGGACCAATCGCGGCATCGCCGGGCTCAATCTACAGGATGAGTCCAGGTGCGTACCCCATATGAAAAAGGTGCTCGAGCTGAATCGAAGCAACTGTCATGCGTTGCTGGTCCTGGGTATCCAGTACGAACACCTGCAGAGAACTGACGAGGCGCTCGCGCTCTTCAGGAAGGTCGTGGAGCTGGATCCTGACGATCCGCATGGGCACTATTACGTTGGCTCGATCCTGTCGGACCGGGATGACAAGGAGGGGGCCGTGCGCCATCTCCGCCGAGCTCTCCAGCTGCAGCCATCTTTCGCCTCGGCGTGGTACCGAATGGCGAACCTCCATCGCAGAGATGAAAAAGATCTGCGGATCGGCATGCTCAATGAGTTCAAGCGCCTGAAGAAGGCGGGCGCTGGCATCCTGGTCGGGCATAAATATGGGGAGGGCGGCAAGTACAGTCTCGCCGTCAGGGATTCTCTGCCGCCGGGCTACAGCGCGGCGACTGGCGCGGAGACCCCGGCTCTGGTGATCGGTCCCGCTCGCGGGGTCACCGCCGCCTTGAAGATAGATCCTGCACCATCCGGAAGTCGGGCGGCCGCCATGGCTGTTGGCGATCTTGATGGAGATGGCTCGCTCGAGCTGGCTCTCTGTGGTGTCCCGGGAGCCGAAGGAGGTGACCCGGCCATCTCAGTCTACGGTTATTCAGCTGACGGGGATTACAGCCTGCGTAGAAGACTGCCCCTGGCCGGGAGTCTCTGCTGCCTGGCCGATCTTGATGGAGATACAGATCTCGACCTCGTCGCGGCCGGAGACGGCTCTCTCAGCTTCATGATCAACGATGGCAAGGGCGTCCTCGCCCTGGCTGATATCAAGGTCAAGACTGGACAGGAGGGGGGCTTCCCCGTCCGTCTCTACGCGCTCGATCTCGATAGTGATTGGGACCTCGACATCATCTGCCTGCGCCAGTGGAAGGATGCCTCCGGCAAGATCTCCTCCAGGATCCAGGTGCTCAACAACGACCGCGACGACCCTGCCGGGTTCGGGGGCTTCAGCGACATCAGCGCAGCTTGCGGTCTCGAGCAGCTCGACTTCTCTGCCTCCGAGCTCGCGGTGGTTGATCTTGATGGCGACGTCGACCTGGACCTCGTCGTATTTGACGGCCAGGGAGCGACCCTCAGGGTATTCTCGAATCATCGCGCCTGGAAGTTCTCCGAGGTGGAGCAGGTTGCCGGGTCAGCGCCGAGGGGGGTCGTAAGCGTAACCTCGGGAGATTTTGATGGAGATGGAGATGAAGACCTCGTTGCCTTCTGCGGCGACCGCCTCCAGCTCCTGCGCAATGACGGCCAGCTGAAGTTCAGCCAGGATGAAGATTTTTCGGCCCGCTATGGCTCGCTGGGGGGCACCGCCGGCGCGCTTTTTGATTTCGACGGCGACATGGCCCTCGAGCTCCTGGTCGCGGATGCAAGGCTGGCGGAAGGCGCTGGAGGGGCGGCGCTGGTCTCCCCGGGAGAGCGCGCGCGGAGCTTCGATCTCTCACGTAAGGCCGCCGGGGGCGCTGTGAGCGTCCTTGCCGCAGCCATGGGCATCAACGGGGGGCTCGAGCTGATCGTCGCCGGTACGGCCGGGGGAGTGAGCTCTCATTCGCTGCAGCTTCCCGGTACCTGGATCGCTCTTGAGCTCACCGGCCCGCTACGCGAGGAGGTGAAGCCCGATGCCGAGCGGTCGAATCCCGCCGCCCTTGGAGCGAGCATCGAGGTGCGATCCGGAACCCGCGTGGCGAGGGCGCAGCTCAACAGCGGCACCGGCGGAGCGGCTCGCTCGGCTGCGCGTTTCTTCTGCGGTCTCGCGGGCGCGTCTGCCGCTGATACGGTTCGAATTCTCTGGCCCGACGGTATTCTCCAGAGCGAGCTCGGCCTGGTTTCAGGTCGGATCCACGAGCTCAAGGAGAAGGAGCGCAAGCCCACGTCCTGCCCTGTGCTCTTCAGCTGGAACGGCGAGTCCTTCGAATTCGTGGCGGATTTCCTCGGCGTCGGCGGGCTTGGGTATTTCGAGGCTCCCGGGCGCTACAGCACGCCGGATCCGACCGAGCTGTTGTGGATTCCCAGGATCGAGGCGCGCGAGAACGGAGAGAACGGCGCCTCCTATGAGCTGCGGGTGCTCGAGCCTCTCGAGGAGTGCACCTACCTCGACAGCGCCGCTCTCGTGGCTGTGGATCACCCGGCGGGTACGACGGTTCTGCCTAACGAGATGTTCGCCATTCTCGGTCCGGCTCCGGGCTACGGGCTGCTGTCCTTCGAGGAGAAGCTCAGGCCGGTGAAGGCTGTAGACCAGGATGGAGAGGATATGACCGCGCGGGTACAGAAGCTCGACCGGGTCTACGCTCCCGAGCTCCGGCCTGACAGGAGGTTCATGGGGACGCTCGAGAAGCTCCAGGCCGTCGAGCTGGAGTTCCCCGCTTCGCTCGATAAGCTCATTTCATCCGATGAGCCCGGCCGCCCGGTTCTCTTTCTCTACGGCTATATCGAGTACGGCTATTCGACGACGAACTTCTCCGCCTCCCAGGCGGACTTCGTTCCGGTGGCTCCGAGTTTTCGCGTCGAGCGCGATGGAAAATGGGAGCCCCTGCGCGAGGAGTGGGGCTTCCCGGCAGGCTATCCGCGCTGGATGGCGGTCGATCTCGCAGACCTGCTGCGTTCGGGGGACCGCCGCCTCAGGGTGGATACCAACCTCGAGATCGCCTGGGACGAGGTCTTCATCGCGAGGGCTCGAGATGTAGATCTTTCCGGTGCCGGAGATGACAAGGTGACCGTGCGGCAGCTGGGAGCCGACCGGGCAAACCTGCACTACCGCGGCTTCCCGATCGATCCGGCTCCCGGCGAGGAGGTGGAGGGTTTTCTCTACAAGGAGTTCGCCGAGTGGACTCATTACAAGGTCATGCCGGGCAGCTATACCCGCTTCGGCGATGTCCGGCCTCTTCTCGATGAAGATGATGGCCGGTTCGTGATCTTCGGCCCCGGCGACGAGATAGAATTGTCCTTCAGGGCTGATCGCCTCGATTCCCTCGAGCCCGGGCGCAGGCGCACCTTTTTCCTGAAGAGCGGGGGCTATTGCAAGGACATGGATTTCTATACCGGTCACGGAGATGGAGTGGCGCCGCTGCCCTTCGGAGGCATGAAGTCCTACCCCTACGCCGAGGGAGAGCGCTATCCCAAAGATCCGGCTCTCGAGCGTTACCAGCGGGAGTGGAATACCCGGAAGGTCGAGGGCGACCTGCGGACCCCGGTCTCCTCGCTGGTCGGAGATTGATCCCGTGCGCTTCCTTTCGCTCCTGCCGCTGCTTTGTTTCTTGTGCTCCTGCGGGCGGGCGACAGGGCCGGTTTCGTATTCATCGGTAAAAGGGATCCTTGAGAGCAACTGCGTCTCCTGTCATGGAGGGGAGGAGCCCGAATCAGAGCTCCGCCTCGACAGCCGGGAGGCCATCCTTGCCGGGGGCAAGAGCGGGCCGGCTATCGTTCCAGGAGATGTCGACTCGAGCCTGCTCATCAGCGCGGTGGAAGACAGCGGGCTGGTTACAAGGATGCCGCCCGAAGATGATGCGCCCACTCTGGACGCGGCCTCGATCGCTCTTCTGCGATTGTGGGTTGCCGGCGGCGCGAAACCCTGACCTGCCGGAGCGCGGGATTTTCCTGATCTGCGTCAAGAGCTCTCCTGCTAAGCTCTGAACAGCTTGATGGTTGTCTCTTATCTTTCAATGCGGATGGATGCAGATGGAAAAAGCCAGCCTGGAAATTGAGATGGTGACGGTCGATGAGCAGCAGCTGGCGGTTATCCGCTTTTGCCCGGATCTTAAGATGCATGAGGGGGAAACGGCGGAGTTGAAGCTGACCCTGCGCTGCAAGGCAGACCACCCCAGCGCGGTCAATAAAAGGATCGTTCTGCTCAGCAAGAGCTTCAAGGCCAGCAAGCCTCTGCACATCCTGCGCTATAAATGCCCTCGGGCTCTCTTTACCTACGAGGGGAACTGGATCAGCCTGGTCGCCAGGGCCACGATTGTTGTCGGGTCTTCGCGGCTCCTTAAAGATTTCCAGGTTCCCCTGGATGTAGGAAATATCCATGTCAGCGAGGATCTGGCCGGAACCTTGACTCCCGAGGATGAATTCTCACGCTATCAGAACTTCATGCTGCTTGGAACTGAAACCAAGCTGGAATTGTTCCTGCTCTGGGGCGGGGGACTGGCGCTTTTATTTATTGCCGAGAGGATGATACGGGGAATTATTCTGAACCCTTCTGGGGACATGGTGGCGCTCCTCACCGCCTTGGTGCCTATTGCCGGGAGCATTCTTATATATCTTGCCTGGCTGAAGACCAGGGAGCTTTTCAGCCCCGGGGTCGGTCCGTACTTCAGGGTTCCCGATGGCCTCTCGCTTCGCAGGAAAAGTAAGCGAAAGATCAGCCGGGGGATGCGCTTCCAGCTCTCCGACTGGTTTTCCGGCCCGGCCCAGACGGATCTTCATGGCGCCCGGCTGCGTGTGGTGGCGGGCAATATCGAGAGGTGTCCCTATCGAAAAATGGAATACAACTCCCAGGAAGATGAGGGAGAGTTGGTGCGAAAGGAGAAAACGGTGATCACTCGCCCAATTGTTCTTTATGACAAGACCGTAGAGCACCTCCCGCTCGGAGCGCCGGTGGAGGAGTCTTTCGATGGGCCGCTGGATTTCGAGCCGATGTTCACGGATCTCTATCCCCCGGACCTGGTCGCCACGAAGGGGGTCGAGGGCAATCTTTTCCTGGACCCTTCACATGGCCTCGCCTATTACCTCGAGTTTCAGCTGCTGCATCCGTCCCTGGTAGACCAGAAGTTCGAGGTGGCCTCCGACTACTTCGACCCCCTTGCCTTCTTCAAGGAACCCGCAGCTGAGAAGGGGACCGCGGGTGTCGTCGAGGAGGAGAGAGTACAGCCGGCGCCGCCTCCCCCTCCTTTGCCTGAGGTATAGCCTCTGATGTGTTCAAGGGCCACTTACGTAAGAAGGTTGCCAGAGCCGTTTCCTTGCAGGAGGTCTCACTGATGGGCAAAGTGATCCTGGAGGTAAAACTCGAGAAGCTTGAAGGTCAACATCAGGCGGTGATTCTCTTTCACCCCGATCTCCGGAAGCAGACCGGTAAGACTGCCGAGGTGAAGCTGGTTCTTTCCTGCCGGGCCGAGGAATCCAGCCCCATCAACAAAAACATCGAAAAGCGTATCGAGACCTTTACCATCCTGGAGCCGGTGCACACCTTTCGCTGCGATCTTTCCAGGAGATTTTTTACCTACGAGGGCTCCTCGCTTCAGCTCGTGGCCTGGATCTCGGTCGATGTGGGCAGCGCCCGGTTTGTGCAGAAATTTGAGAAGCCTCTCAGGATTGTCGAGCCGGAGGCGGCTTCGCAGGAAGAGGAGCGTGAGAGGATCAGTCCTCCGGACGCGGTGTCCTATGTGAAGAATTTTTTCCTGCTCCCGACTGACAGTCAATTGATTTACGCAGGATTGTTTCTTGCCACCCTGTTCACCCTGTGGCTGGCGGAAAAATTCCTGGTGACGAGTGTCCTGAGAATGAATGATGACCAGATGGAAATGGCGTTGATGGTGATGGTTCTCGTAGGTTTCTTTTTTGTCTACTTATGGGTCAAGAGCAGGTCCCTCTTCAAGCCGGAGCTCGGCCTGCGTTTCAAAATTCCCCGGGGACTTTCCGATCAGCCTGGTCATGAGTCGAAGATCAACCGCGAGTCGCTCTTCCAGGTCTCCGATTGGCTGGAGGGCGTGGCGGAGACGGATCTTCACGGCGGCCGGTTGCGCGTGGTGGCGGGCAATATTGAGAAGGGAAGACACGTGGGAGAGAGGGAGCTGGATGCTTCGAAAGGAGTCGCTCACTTCTTCAAGACCTCGAATTGGAAAAGGAATGTGGTCAAGGAGAGCTCCGTCAAGGTGCGTCCGCTGGTTCTCTATGACAAGACAGTAGAGCAGCTTCCCAGGGGATCGAAGCTGGCGGCGTATTTTAACGATCCGCTGGACCTTCGACCGGTCTTTACCCAGCTCTACCCGCCTGATCTCGTGGCGACCGGCGGCGACGGTGAGCGCCTTCCGCTGGAGGAATGGACACACGGCCTCGGGTATTATCTCGAGTTTCAATTCCTGCACCCGACCCTGGTTGACGTTATGTTTGAGGTGTCGTCGAGCTATTTTGACCCTCTCGCGTTCTACAGCAATCCCATCATCGAGCCGCCGGCGGAGCAGGGGAGTTGGGACGGTCACGGCGAGGAGGAAGAACTCAAGCCGCCTGCTCCTCCAGGCATGGATGAATAGGCTGACGGCCCTGGGGGGGAGAGCTTTGCAGCGGCCGCTCCGCGTGCGAAGATAGGGTTTTCCCGCAACCCTGTATTGCCGAAGTGATCTATGAAATTCCTGAACCCGCGTCGCCTGGCTCTCCTGTACCTCATCCTGCTTCTCTCTGCCCTGGTCTCTTCTCCAGCCGGTGCTCGGGAGTGGACTCGTTTTCGCGGTCCCAACGGCTCGGGCGTGAGCGCCGCGAAGACGGTTCCGGCCCAATGGAAGGAGAGCGATTTTAACTGGAAGATAACCCTGCCGGGAAAGGGGATCTCCTCTCCGGTCGTCTGGGATGAGCTGGTCTTCGTCACCACGGCCGACAATGCCGCGCAAAAGCGAACCCTGCTGGCGATCAGCGCCCTGGACGGTAAGCCCCGGTGGACGAAAGACTTTCCCTACAAGACCTATCGCAAGCATCGAAACAACAGCTACGCCTCCAGCACTCCCGCAGTAGATGGCGAGCGGGTCTACACCCTGTGGCAGTCGAAGGGCGGTTCCCAGCTGGTGGCGAACGATCATGCCGGCGGCGAGAGCTGGCGCTACGACCTCGGTCCCTACCTGCATGGGCAGGGCGGCGGCACCTCTCCGATCATCTTTGAAGGTATGGTGATCATCTCGAATGACCACAAGAAGGGAAGCTTCCTGCTGGCGGTCGACAGGGCAACCGGCAAGGAACGCTGGAAGATCCCGCGCGAGGGTAAGAGAGCCTGCTATTCGACCCCCTGCGTCTTCAGCTTGGCGGGCCGCCCGACGGAGATCGTCTTCGTTCATTGCTTCGAGGGGCTTGTCGGCGTGGATCCGAAGAGCGGCAGGCAGAACTGGATGATCGATGTCTTCGGGACCTTTCCCCAGCGCGCTGTGGGCTCCCCGGTGATCTGGAAGGACCTGGTGGTCGCCAACTCAGGCGCTCTCAACGGCGGCAAGAACGCCGTCGTGGTCCGTCCATCAACCAGCGGAAAAAAACACAGCGTGAAGGAGGTCTACAGGATCTCGCGATCGGCTCCGCATGTTCCCAGCCCTCTGGCCTGGGACGGGAGGCT
>DODI01000026.1:0-8190 GCA_003509045.1 Planctomycetota bacterium
CTGATGGACTGGCCGGCGGCCTATACCTGGAACTCAGGTCCGATGGATGCCTTTGTTCTGGTGCAGCTCAAGGATGGCCGGAACCTCGGCTCGCAGGCTTGCGTAACCAGGCTGCGAGAGGAATTGCCGAAGCGGTTTCCTGGAATCGAGTTTTCGTTCGACACGGCGGGAATGCTCACCACGGCTCTGAACTTCGGCCTGCCCTCTCCGATCAACGTCCGGGTCGAAGGAACCAAGGGCTACGACAAGGCCCACGAGATAGCTACGAAACTCCGTGCACGGCTCGCCAGCGAGGTCGAGGGGGCCGTGGACGTGCGGATTCAGCAGAAGATCGACTATCCCCAGATCGCCATCGACATCGACCGTGAGAAGGCGGCCTTTTACGGCCTGACCCAGGAAGAGATCGTTCGCAACATCGTTACCGCGACTAATTCGAGCATCAACTTCAAGCCGGCCTTCTGGATCGATGAGAATAACGGCAACCACTATTTCATCGGGGTCCAGTACCGCGAGGAGGCTATCGATGGCATGGAGACCCTGCGTGACCTGCCGATCAACAGCCAGAAGCGCAAAGCGCCGGTCTCTCTGAAGGACATCGCGACCTTCAGTCAGACCACGGCGCCGGCTGAGATCACCCATCTGAACATCACCCGCCAGGTGGACATCTTCGTCAATGTCAAGGAGGGCTACGATCTCGGTACGGTTGCGACTGGAGTGGACGATGTGATCGCCCGGGCCAAATCCGGAGAATTTCCCGAACTCAAGGGAGAAGATAATTTTGACCCAGCCAAGTTCGATGTAATCCAGGCTGGTGAGTACGGAACCTTCGAGGAATCCCTGCACAGCTTCAGCTTCGGCTTTATCCTCGCGGCGATCATTATCTACCTGATCCTCGTGGTGCTCTTCAGGTCGCTGCGGGAGCCGCTGGTGATCCTGCTGTCGGTGCCGCTTGGGCTGATCGGTGTCGGCTGGATGCTGTTCGTGACAGGGACGACCCTGAATATCCAGTCCTTCATGGGGATCCTGCTGATGGCGGGGCTGGTTGTCGAATACGGCATTCTCCTGGTTGATTTTGCCAACCGCAGGAGAGCGGAAGGCGCCGGGATCGAGGAGGCGATTATCGAGGCGGCCGTGGTCCGCCTGCGGCCAATTCTGATGACCTCCCTGACGACAGTGCTGGCCCTGATACCCATGGCCTTCTTCGGAGGACAGGGCGGAGGAGCCAACGCGGCGCTTTCACGTACCATTCTCGGGGGCGTGGCCGCAGCCACGGTGCTGACTCTGCTGGTGATGCCCTCTCTCTACTGCCTGCTGGCAAAACGTGAGCTCAGCAGGGAGGTCGAACTCGAGCTATGAAACACCCCGGCTCCGGGCCGCTGGCCGGCCGGGGTCGCTAACTGAAAGGTTGATCAAGATGTCGAAACGGATCTTTACACGGGCAGGCTGCTGCCTGGGGGGGCTGCTGGCCATCCAGCTCGCGCTGGCTTCCGGTCTGCCGGCGCAGGTAAGCCGGGTGAGCGTCGCCCAGGCTGCGCGCAAGAGCCTGCGGAAGCCGATTGCGCAGGCTGCCATCCTGCTGCCGTATGCCAGGGTCCTGGTGAGGTCCATGGTTACGGGGTTTGTCAGCGAGGTTCACGTCGATATTGGCGATCGCGTGACCAAGGGAGCTCCCTTGCTGGTAGTCGCGGTTCCGGAACTCGAGGCAGAGCTCGCGGCGGCGGACGCGAGGGTGAACAGCGCCGATGCGGACCTGAGCCATGCCCGCGCGAACGTGAGACTTGAGGAGATTCGCTACAACCTGACCAAGAGCCTCTTTGAGAAGAAGAGCCGGACACGCTTCCAACTGGAGGAGGCCGATGCGCAGCTGAAGCTGGCTGAGGCCGCGATGGCGGCCGCCGAGGCGAAGAAGGCGGAGGCGGAGGCGAATGGCCAGAAGCTTCGCGTGCTGGTCGGGTTCGGGAACATCAAGGCGCCCTTCACGGGCGTCGTGACAGAACGCAGGATTGACCCCGGCGCCCTCGTCCGCGGAGGTCTTGACGGCGCCGCCACGGAGCTGCTGACCCTCGAGCGAGACGACAGGCTGCGCTGCAGGATCGAGATTCCCGAGCAGGATGCGAAGCTCGTCCTCACCGCCAGGAAAAGGGGCGGCCTGGGTGTGAAGATCACCCTGGGTACCTCTGGAGAAGAGATCGAGCTTTCTCCGGCCGACCTGGCTGGAGGGGGCGCCCATTTCGCCTTGTCGCTTCATCCGCAGAGCCACCATATGCTTGCTGAGATTGAGATCGACAACAGCTCTCTCAATCTGCGTCCGGGCTACTTCGGCAAGGCGAGCTTCTCGATCGTGCCAACGGATGACAGCGCCCGGTCCGTCGTCATACCGAATACCGCCCTTCGCGCGCCTCGCAAAGGAAGGCCCCATGTCTTCGTGGTCAGCAGCAATTCGGGGCAGGATATCGTCAGGCGTCTCGATGTGACCCCCGGCGCGACCGATGGCCGGAACATCGAGGTCAGCCCTCTCGGAGACGGAAAGCTGGAAGGGCTCTGGGTCGTGGTGCGCGGCGGCGCGGATCTGAGGGGTGGTGAGAAGGTGAGCATAGGAGGGGGGAAATGAGACATCTGGCCCTGGCCGCGCTTCTCGGTATCTGTGGCTGTTCAGGCAGCGGCACAACCCGGGAGGACTACACCTTCTATCCGCTTGAAGATTCCGGCGAGTCGGAGTCGCCGGTTCCGCGCCGGGCGGCTTCCGAGCCGGACAAGCCGATGACCCTTGATCTCCTGAGCGCCATGCGCCTGGCGGGCGCTGAGAACATCGACATCTCGGTCATGCAAACCCGTCTGGAGGCGAGACGGGCCGATACCGACGAGGCCTTTTCCAGGTACCTTCCCGATCTGCGGCTCGGCTTCAACTACCTGCGTCATGACGGCCTTCGCCAGGACTCTACCGGTGAGGTAGGAGAACAGCCTATGTCGTCTTTCGGGGCAGGCCCGGGACTCTCTCTTCAGCTGGATCCCGTCGAGGCCCGCTTCCAGCATCTGCGAGCCCTCCAGTTGGAGGAGGCCGCGGAGCAGAAGGCGCGGCGGACAAGAGCGGAGGCCGTCGTTCACTCGGCGATCCTTTACCTTGAGCTGGTGCGTGCCAGCGGACTGGTGGCTGTCTCCGAGGAGGCTGTCGAAAGATCCCGGGAACAGGTCAAACTACAGGAGGGAGCTGCTGAGCTGCAGGCTGTGCTCGGGGTTGAACTCGCCAGGGCTCGTGCCGAACTGGCTCGGGACCTGGAGGCGCTTCTCGCCTCCAGGGAGGGGCTCAGAGGCGCTGGAATCAGGCTCGCGACCTGGCTGCGGCTACCGCCCCAGGTCCCGCTCATTCCTGAGACGAAGGACATTCAGCCCCTGGGGCTGGTGGGTGCGGATCGCAGCCTGGCGGATCTTCTTGATTCGGCGCTTGCGGCCAGTCCGGATCTGGCGGAGATGCGGGCTCTGAACCGGGCGGCCCGGGAGATGGAGAACGCCGCGACCTGGGGCCCCTGGACTCCCGACATCTACGCTGCGGCCGGCCATGGGGCCTATGGCGGAGGTCCCGGTAACGGCGGCCTCTTCGGCGGGCTGGGGGACCGTACGGATATCGCCGCGGGGCTGTCCTGGAACCTGAGGGGACTGGGGCTTGGAGACCGGGCCAGGAAGAGGAAGACGCGCGCAGAGGCCCTTGAGGCCGGCCTGGAGGCTGCCAGGGCGCGTGAGCAGCTGAGCGCCGAGGTCGTGGTCGGCTGGGAGAGGTCGAAAAGTCTCCTTGGGAGAATCGAAGCGGCCACGAAGGGAGTTGCGGCTGCAGCAGAAACCCTGAAGCTTGTCGAGGCCCGCTTCGAGGCGGGTGACGTGATTCAGCTGGAGGTGCTCGAGGCCATCCGGGCAGTAGCCGCGGCGCGCGCGGTTCTCATCGACACCGTGGTTTTCTACAACCAGACCCAGCACCTGCTGTATTACAGGGTCCGCGGCGCCTCCTGGAGGCAGGCCGCTGAATAGATCCTGTCTTTGGCAGGGTCTTTTCAGCGATCAAGGAGGTGGACGCAGTCAAGGAGCTTACTTTCGCCGCCCTCGTTGACGGCGTATTGCCTTCCCTTGTAGATCGAGCCGGCGGCGTGCCGGCCGTCCTTTCTGAGGGCGTAGAGCACCACCTCGAAGTCCGGGCGGCCCTTCTTGTCGAGCAGCCTCGGGTCGACAGTCTGCTTGACGATCCTCTTCAGGACGTCCTTCACTGCCGCGGCAGGGCTCATGCCATGGCGCATGTTTTCGACCACGATCCGGGAGCCGCAGGAGATGATGACCGCTTCGCCGCGGCCGGTTGCGCCGCAGGCGCCGACGTCGTTGTCGACGTAGAGGCCCGCGCCGATGATCGGAGAGTCTCCGATCCGGCCCGGGATCTTGTAGGCCAGCCCGCTGGTCGACGTGACCCCGGAGATCTCTCCAGCCGGGTTGAGACCGAGGCAGGTGATGGTTCCGGTAGGCCGGGCCTCGTGTCCCGCCTCCGCCTCCTTCGGCGAGAGCCAGTCGTCCTTATCGGAGAGGTTTTCCTTCCACTTCAGCCACTGCCGGCGCGCAGCGTCGGTCAGAAGGCTCTCCGCCTTCATGCCGTGGGCCAGGGCGAATCGCCGTGCTCCTTCTCCCACCAGCATCACGTGATCGGTTCTCTTGAGCACCAGCTGGGCGACGCGTGATGGCAGCTTGATGTCCCTGATCGAGGCTACCGAGCCCGCGTTGCAGCTGGGGCCGTGCATGCAGCAGGAATCGAGTTCGACGATCCCATCCTCGTTCGGCAGTCCTCCGTATCCCACGGACATGTCCTTCGGGTCCGCCTCGACAAGGTTCACCCCGCTGATGACGGCCTCGAGGGTGTCCTCCTTCGCGTTCATCAGCTTCACGGCCCTGTTGGTTGCCGCAAGTCCGTTGGCGCTCGAAATGGAGACCGGCTTCGCCGGTGGGGCGGGCTCGATGGCTTCGAGATTCGAGGTGGCCGGTACGGCCGCGGCGGCGGCTGCTGCGCCGGCTCCGAGGAATCGGCGTCTTGAGAGAGCGCTTTTCATGGTACTTTCTCTGGGTTCTCAGGTTTGGCTTATTTGCGTTTCAGCGTGAGGGGGTCGGCCAGCGGAATCGACTCGATGGTTATTCCCCCAGCGAGCTTCTTGATCGAAAACTGGGGCTTGTCGGGATCCCCGGCAAGGATGTCCTTTGAGTTGCCCACGATCAGGATGATGAGCTTCTCCGGCACGAGGTGTTCTTTCGCCACGCGCAGGATCTCTGCCGGCGTTACTGCCCTGATCCGGTCGCGGTAGGTGGCGAAGAAGTCGCTGGAGCGGCCGGTGAATTCTTCGTTGGCGAAGGTCCCTGCCACCTGGCTGGCGCTTGCGAAGAAGCGCGGGAAAACCTCGACCATGTAATTTCTCGCATTGTCGATCTCCGCCTTCTTGACCGGCACCGTACGGATCTTTTCGATCTCCTCGAGCACCAGGGTGGCGGCATGCGCCACCGATTCGCTCTTGGACTGGAAGTAGGCGCGGAAGATTCCAGGGTGGTAGACACCGAAGTCGTAGCTCGACCGGGCCGTATAGGCGAGTCCTTCATCTGACCGGACCCGCGACATGATGCGGGAGACGAAGCCGCCGCCTCCGAGGATATGGTTCATCACGCGCAGGGCGAAATAGTCTGGATGGTCTCTCTTGACTCCGATGTGTCCGATGCCGACCCGCCCCTGGTTGACGTCGGGTTTATCGACCATGTAGACCCCGGGACTCGCGGGGGCTCCGGGCGCAGGAATCTTCGCTGCTTCGCCGCCCTGGCTTTTCCAGCCGGCGAGGTGTTTTTCCAGTAGGGCCAGTACGCGCTCACGCTTCACATCGCCCGAGACGGAGATGATGAAGTTTCCGGGATGGAAGTGTTTCAGATGGAAGGCCGTGAGGTCTTCGCGGGTAATTCCCTCGACTACGCTCTTTGTTACCTTGTCGTTGGTGAAGTGCTCGGGGCCGCGAAGCAGCCGCTGCCACTCTCTGCCCTCGATGGAGTCCGTCGAATCGTTGCGGCGCGCGAGGTTCTGGAGTACCTGGCTGCGGTAGATCTCGAGCCGTTTCTGGTCGAAGGCGGGCTTTCGCAGCATGTGGAAGAACAACTCCATTACCTGCTCGAGGTCCTTGGTCAGGCAGTTGAAGCTCGCGCTTCCCTGGGTGTTTCCGATCGAGGTGCTCATGTCGGCTGCGAGGAAGGCGACCTCTTCGTCGAAGGCTTCGGGGCTCCTGCCCTCGACACCGGCTGCCCTGATCTGGCTACCGACCGCCTCGGCGACACCCTCTTTTCCCACCGGTACGAGGTAGGCTCCAACCCGGATGATTACCTGCAGGTCTACGAGTGGAAGGCTGGGGTCTTCGACCACATAGACCGGTGTGCCGTTGGAGAGTACGCTCCTGGCTCTGGCGGCCTCGGGCGGAGTGAAGCTGAGCTCGGAGAACTTCAGCTGGTCTGGATGGGGCGCGATACCCGGTCCCTCGAGGGCCGTGGCGCAGGCGGCTGTCGGCAGGATGCCGGCGAGCGCCAGGATCGAGAGCCCGCGGCGGAGCGCGCTGGTCTTGTGCTGTCGTTGGTTTCTGCCAGTGAGATGCTTCATGTTGGTTATTTCTTTCCCTCGATGTGCCGGTCGATGATCTTCAAAAGAGCCCTGAGGAAAGCCTGGCCCTCTTCCGGCGCGTTCAGCAGGCCGGTGGAGATGTTCTCCCGCAGCTTCTCCGTGGTCGCACGGTCCATGGCGGGCAGGTTGTTCTTGAGCAGCGTCGCCTTCTGCCGTTCCTCCGGGGAGAGCCCCGCGAGGTCGGGATCCACCTTTTCCGGGGCCGCTCCCTTTTCAGGGGCGGGTTTCTCCTTCGTATGGAAGACCAGGACGGCTCGGTTCTCGCGGGTGAAATATTTCGCGGCGACGCGTTTGATGTCAGCCGCGGTGACGGCCTGGAGCAGGGCAGGGTCGGTGTTGATCGTTTTCCAGCCCCTGTAGGAATCCCGGAGCAGCAATTGAAGCATGAGGGAGAAGCTGCTTCTGAGCTTGCGGAACTCGCTGGCGGCACGCTGGTTTTTCACCTTCTGCAGCTCGCGCGAGCCTACGTCCTTCTCCTTGAGCTCATCGAGAATCGTCTCCAGGGCCCTCTGGACCTCCTTCGGGGTGTGGCCCTCGGCGGCGGTCGCGGAGACCTCGAAGTAGCCTTCGTATTTGCGCCCTTCCTGTCCTCCTCCGGCCGAGGTCGCGATCTTTCTGTCGAGCACCAGGGACTTGTAGAACCGCCCCGTTCGTCCGTTCAGGATGTCCTGCAGGACGACCAGTGCCGGCTCGTCGACATGCCCGTCGGCCACCGAATGGTAGCGCAACCTCACCTGCGGCTTGGTCTCGGCATAGCCGGTCATCTTTTTTTCCGCCAGTTGCTTAATTTCGATCGTGCGCACAGCCGGCGGAGGTTTGGGGCCCCTTTTAAGCCGACCGAAATATTTTTCCGCCAGCTTCCTGGCCTGTTCCGGTTCAAAGTCGCCCACCAGGCAGGCGGTGAGGTTGTTCGGGGCGTAATAGACTCCGTAGAAAGACATCGCCTCCTCTCTGGTGATCCCCTCCACGTCGCTCGGCCAGCCGATCACCGGCCAGCTGTAGGGGGAGGAGCCCCAGAAGAGAGCGTCGAACTGCTCCTCGAATTTACCCGTGGGGGTGCTCTCCACTCGCAGCCTGCGCTCCTCGCGGACCACGTTCCGTTCGGAGTAGAACTCGCGGAAGACCGGGTTCAAGAGCCGGTCGGACTCCATCCAGAACCACAGCTCGAGCTTGTTGGCAGGTACGTTCACGAAGTAGATCGTGAAATCGTAGGAGGTTCCGGCGTTCATTCCGGAGGCGCCGTTACCCTTGTAGATCTTGTCGAACTCGTCCTTGACGATGTTGGTCTTCTGGTCCTTGAGGAGCGCCTCGAATTTTTTTCGCAGCTCCTGGTGGTTGGCGGAGCGGACCTTCGGGTCGCGCGTATCGGAGATCTCGCCTACGCGCAGCCGTCGAGCGAGCGCCTCCTCTTCTTTCTGCATCTCGCCCTTGATGGCATCGAGCCTGGCGAGAGTCTGCAGGTCCTTGTCGATGTCGGAGGTGCCTATCGTGCGGGTCCCCTTGAACATCATGTGCTCGAA
>DODI01000026.1:8501-12503 GCA_003509045.1 Planctomycetota bacterium
GAACATCATGTGCTCGAAGAGGTGGGCGATGCCGGTGATCCCGGGGCGCTCATTTACAGAACCGACCTTGGCGATCCAGCCGGCCGTGATGTTGGGGTCGCCCCGGCGGGGAACCATGAGCACCTTCAGGCCGTTCTCAAGTGTATGTACTTTGACGTCGACGTTCTGTGCCGGCGCTGTCGCGGGGCTCGCGAGCAGAGCGGCGCAGAGAAAGAATACGCGTCGGTTCATGGGTTACCTCTGGTAGCAGCATTCAGACACGGAAATCAAAGAGCCTATTGTACGCAATAGACCCTTCCGTCTGGAAGCATGTACCAGAAAAGGAGACGGAGCCTAACGGCTCAGGAATTCGACCACCTGGTTGATGTTCACCGGGACTCCGATGTCATCGGGGCTGGGATCGCTTACGATCTTGGCCATCATCTCAGCCGATTCAACGGCGATGAAGGAGCATTCCGGAGCATCGTTTCCTTCGAGACGCTTGGAATAGATCTTCTGGAGGTTTTCCCTCGCGCGCACCTGGATGGTGTCGCCGGTTTTGCAGATGTAGCTGGGGATGTCGGTCTTGCGGCCGTTGACCATGAAGTGGCCGTGGGCTACCGCCTGGCGGGCCTGCGCCCTGGTGGTGGCGAGACCGGACCTGCTGACTACGTTGTCGAGTCTGCGCTCGCAAAGCAGCAGGAGGTTCTGACCCTTGTTGCCGCCCTGCTTCTTGGCGATCTTGAAGAACCGCTCGAGCTGGGTCTGGCTGAGTCCGTAGTAGTGACGAATTTTCTGCTTCTCGATCAGGGCCCGCGCATAATCGGTGGGCCGTCTCCTCCTGGTCGGTTGCTTACCGGGGGGGTGAGGACGACGGTGGGTGGCGCGCAGGGCGCCCGCGGAATCATAGATATCCAGTCCCAGCCTTCTGTTGATTCGGGCTTTTGGACCTGTGTAATGTCCCATATTGAAGAAGCTTCTCTGGTTGTGTGATTTTGCGGCGATAAAACGCCTCATGAAACGAACAAAAAGACCGTGTTTGAGGTCTAATTTCAAGCAGTTTTTTCCCGGCTTTGATTCGGGAAGTCGAGAATCTCCATAAGGTTGGCAATTTTAAGGTCTGCCTGTTCCGAAAACATCGAATTCTTTGAATTCAGCAGCAGCACAGAAACAGCCCCAGCGTTCCGAGCAGACTCGATATCGAAGATGTAATCACCGATCACATAGGTTTTTACAGGAGCTACGTTCATTTTATCGCAGAGGATCAGCACAGCCTCCGGCGAAGGTTTCACAGGGGCCTCTTCACGGCTCAGGGAGGTGTCAATCTCGAGCCTGTGCAGTTGAAGTACGGTATCGAGAGACTGGCGGCTATTGCGGGTGAGGATGGATGTTGGCAGTCCTCTTCTTCTGAGCTCCGCGAGAACCTCCCTGGCTCCCTGTTGCAGGACAGCTGTTGTGGCGGCTTGCTCTTCGTGTTTCTCGAGAACCTTGCGGGCCCGCGCGGCCGCCTCGTCATCGAGGAGCTCGAGCTCTTCAAGGATGGGGCCGGCGGCGATTCCCATCTCCCTGCGGATCACCACAAAATCAAGCTGGGGGATGGTCAGGGTTCCGTCGAGGTCGAAGATGAAGGCTTCCGGCGGCGGCAGTGGATGGCGCTTCCGCAATCGCTCAGCTCTCCCGGGCGGAGGCCGAGGCTCTCTTGACCAGCCCCAGGCCGAATTGCAGCAGGTCATCCTTCTCCCGGGCAATCTCGAGGAGCTGCGCGTAGTCCTCTGCCTGGGCGCTCAGGTGCAGCAGGCTGGGGCAGATGGACAGGGGGCCTGGGACATCCTTGAGGTGCTCGACGTAGGTCGCGATGGCATCCTCCGGACGTCCGACCCTCGCGAGCAGGAACGTGAGGACCTCGGCGGGAAAGTTGTTGCCCTCTTCGTCTGCGCCGGCGCGCTCCATTTTTGAGGTGTAGTAGCGAACGGCGCCATCGATGCCTTCTCCCGCGAGAGCCCGCAGCAGGATGCGGTAGTCGTTGTAGAAGTCTTCGAAGGGAGGGCGCTCGGTGACCTGGTAGTCCCGGCCCAGGCGCCGCCCGTAGTCGCACATCTGGATGGCCTTGCGGATAGTCTCCGGGCTTTCAAGGCTGGCGGCGGCGCGGACGCAGGACTGGAGATGCGAGATGTCGATGTGGTAACCGAGGCTCTCGAACAGCCAGTCTCTCTCGGCGATGAGCTCTCCCACGTCAGTGTCCTTCGGAGGTTCCTTCTTCTCGGTGGTCTCGATGTCGTTTCGCAGGCTGTCGAGGAGCTCGCCGTAGAGCTGGTCGATGAGCAGCTTGCCGCAGGCCTCCCGGGTCTCGCCCTGGTAGGGGAACTGGTGCTCAAAGGTGGTGATGGCCCTGCAGGTGCCGTAGTGCGACAGGATCAGCTCGTATCCGCGCACCGGGTGGGCGCCCTGGTTGAAGGCGACCTCGATGATTCCATCTAGGTCGTCATCGTCGTTTTCTTCCTCGTCTTCCTTGTATTCGCCCCAGTCCTCCGGCGGCTCCCATGCGGAGATGGCCTCGGCTATTTTTGTCGGATTGTCGATCGCTCTGAAGTAGGGCCAGGCCGCGCCGATCTTGTCATTGGCGAGCAGGTGCCCGCCGATGACCTGGCAGACCTCGACATAGTAGTCTTCGACCTCCTGGCGGTGTTCCTCGGGAATGTCCCGGATCGAGTCGTTGCCCTCGAGCGCAAGCCCGAGCTGGTGGCGTTTTTTCATCAGGAGAGCCTCGAAGAGCTGCGGGAATTTTTTTTCGCTTTCGAGAGTCCTGGCCAGAAGCTCGATGGTGGCCGGCACGCCGGATTCATCCAGCGTCTCGATAAGTTCCTGGAAGCGGTCGGGGGCCGCCGCGGATTCCGCTTCTTTTTTTGCGTCGGTGCTCATGTCATTGGTTCCAGTGGAATGTTGAGGTGAAAGGCAAAGCCTAACCGAGGCGGCCCCGGAATCCAAGAGCGCAGGCTTTCCTGCGTTCTTGGCGTAGATATTTTCTGGCCATTGCTGTATTTTAAGCCCTTCATTTTTCTTCAACAGCACTCTTCAGGTAGCTTCATAATGACGAAAGAAGCCGTAACTATCACCGACCATCGTACTGGCGAGTCCTATGACATCGATCTGGTGGATGGCGCATTGCCGGCTATTGCTCTCAGGCAGATCAAGACTCCTGATGACGATTTCGGGCTCATGACCTATGATCCTGCGTTTACCAATACCGCTTCCTGCAGGAGTACGATCACCTACATTGATGGTGACAAGGGTATTCTCGAGTACAGGGGCTACCCCATTGAAGCGCTTGCCGAAAAGAGCAGCTTTCTCGAGGTTGCACACCTTCTGCTGCACGGAGAGCTTCCCAGCGGCGATGAATTGAACCAGCTCGCCGGTATTGTCGGTGAGAATATGGCTGTCGATGCGAGCATGAAGAAGTTCATCGATGGCTTCCTGCCTGAGGCGCATCCCATGGGGATGCTCATCAGCAGCGTGGCCTGCCTCTCGACCTATTATCCAGATGCCAAGAACGTTTCCGATCCGGAGAACCGCCTGCAGCAGATCCACAGGCTGCTGAGCAAGGTGCCGACTCTCTCAGCTTACGCATTCCGGCGCAACGCGGGTCTTTCCTACCCCGATCCCGATCCGAGTCTCAGCTTCGCGGCGAATTTCCTGAAGATGATCTTTGCTGACGAGGATGGTTCCTATACGCCTGATCCGGTTCTGGAGCGGGCCATGGACGTGCTCTTCACTCTGCACGCTGACCACGAGCAGAACTGTTCGACCAGCGCGATGCGGGGAGTCGGCAGCTCCTACAGCGATCCCTATTCCAGCCTGGCCGCGGCGGCCGCGGCGCTCTACGGTCCCCTGCACGGGGGAGCGAACGAGGCTGTACTCAGGATGCTCGACGAGATTGGCGACAAGGACAACATCCCGGCCTTCATCGAGCAGGTGAAGAACGGTGATATGCGCCTCATGGGCTTCGGCCACCGGGTCTACAAGAAC
>DODI01000190.1:0-11770 GCA_003509045.1 Planctomycetota bacterium
TGAGCTGGGCTCACACCCCCTGGACCGACCGACATCTCCACGGGAAATAGCGGCGACCATCTATCATTGCCTCGGGATTCCGGGGGAAATAACTCAACGGCTTCTCGGCGATGACTCTGCCCCGATGGGAGAAACCGGCGCCCAGGCGATTATGGAATTGTTCTGACCTCCGTCCGGGGCAAACCGACTGAATTCAGTAACCCGAAACAATAAGGCAACCCGATGAAAACCCTGACACTGACCCTCCTGCTGGGCCTTGCCCTCACGCCGTCCCAGGACTCAAAGAAGGAAAAAAAGAAAAAGAACCCCGGCGCTCTCAGCTTCGCCGGCGCCGCGGCCGAGACCTACAAGAAGGCCAGCGGTTCCAAGCTCAGGCTCTACCTCTTCAAGCCCGAAGGACATCAGGCCGGCGACAAGCGCCCATCCATCGTCTTTTTCTTCGGCGGCAGCTGGAACGGCGGCACTCCGAAACAATTCGAACCCCATGCGCGCTACCTCGCCAGCCGGGGAATGGTGGCCATCGTCGCCGACTACCGGGTCAAGAGCCGCCAGAAGACCAGCCCCTTCGAATGCGTCAAGGATGGAAAATCAGCCGTCCGCTGGCTTCGGAAAAACGCCGGCCGTCTGGGCATCGATCCCAGCCGTCTGGCGGCCGGAGGGGGCTCCGCCGGCGGCCATGTAGCCGCGGCCACCGGCACCGTCCCCGGGCTGGAAGAAGATGGCGAGGACACCTCGGTAAGCTCCTTGCCGAATGCCCTCGTGCTCTTCAACCCGGTATTCGACAACGGACCGACGGGCTATGGCCACTCAAGGGTAAAGGATCGCTTCCGCGAGATCTCGCCAATCCACAACCTCTCGAAAAAGACCCCTCCTACGATTGTCTTCCTCGGAACAAAAGACAAGCTGGTCCCTGTGGCGACCGCGCAAAGATACAAGGAGCTGATGGAAAAATCGGGCGGACGCTGCGACCTGCATCTCTACAAGGACCAGCCGCATGGATTCTTCAACGGGCCCGACCGGGGAGGATCCTTCAACCCCTACTATCTGAAGACGGTAACCGCGATGGACAAGTTCCTCGCATCTTTGGGCTACCTCAAGGGAGAGCCGACCATCCGGCGGCCGGACTAGTCCTGCCCCTCGTTGGCGAGGGTCGAATCAGCGATGATCCGCAGAACCGCCTTCGCCCAGGACGACTCGTCGTTCAGGGATGGTATCAGCCGAAGTTCCTTGCCGCCCGCCGCGAGGAAATCCTCCCGCGCGCGGATCCCGATCTCTTCGACCGTCTCGAGGCAATCGGCCGTGAAGGCGGGAGAGAATACGGCAAGCTTCTCGATGCCCTCGGCCGGCAGTTCCTCGATACGAAAATCGGTATAAGGGACTATCCAGGGATCCCGGCCCAGCCTGGACTGGAAGCTGACCTCCCAGCTCCCGGGCGAGAGCTCCAGCCCGGCGGCCAGG
The DNA here is from genome assembly GCA_003509045.1 of Planctomycetota bacterium. Taxonomy (GTDB): domain Bacteria; phylum Planctomycetota; class UBA8108; order UBA8108; family UBA8108; genus UBA8108. Next base: position 1,459 of record DODI01000190.1, read on the forward strand.
GCACGGGCCGTAGCGTAGCAATGCGCGCTGTAACAATTGCGGTTGGCCGGACAGATCTCAGCGCAGCAGTCCGGCTTCTCGAGACAGTGATCACCGCCGGCGCCATCCGTGCCAAGCAGATCTCTTTCAGGCTGCCCGTCGAATACCGTCCTGACATGCCGCTGCGGAATTCCGTGAAAACTCATCAGAACCTTGTCGGGCTGCTGGTCATCAAGGATGGGTCTCGCCACATCACAGAAAGCGTCGATGAAGGCCGGGTGATCGTAATAGGGTGGAACCACCTTGACCGACGGTTCATCCCAGAGCCGCCCCGCCTCTACAAAAAACTTCTCTACGCCTGAGCCCCAGGCGGCGGAAGAATACTGGGGGAAAAGCGGAAAGAGAACGAGGTCATTGATCCCGCGAGCTTTCAGCCCCTCGAGGACTGATCGTATCGAGGGATTCCTGTAGCGCATGGCCAGTTCGACAACAGCATCTTCACCCATCAACTCCTGGACTTTTTCGGCAAGATCCAGGCCGTTAAAAAGCAGGGGCGAGCCCCTCTCTGTCCAGATCTTCCGGTAGGCAGCCGCTGATTCCGCCGGCCGTTTGCGCAGAATAGACAGGTGCAGCAGCAGGAACCTGGCAATAGGATTGATATCGAGCACCCGGGGATCGGAAAGAAATTCCTGCAGATAATCACGGACATCTTTCACGTCCGCAGAGTCAGGGGTCCCGAGATTCAACAGAACCAGGGCACGAGCCATCGCTTCAATCTCCGCTTCCAGGGTAAAGGCGAGGCGAGATTTTACATTCCGCGCACGGGCATGGGGAGCTTTTCCTTGCCGGAAAACAGGCCGTGGACAGCCTCAGTGCCCGGGTCCAAAGAAAACGGCGTTGAAGAAGAGCCTCTGCTGAAATCGACACATGGCCCTGAAGTTCGGATCATCAGCGAAGGCTATGACATGGCCTGAGCCCATCTCCTGGCTGGCCATATAGGGCTTGCCCCTCAGCATGTCCATGGAATCCGGCCAGCAGAAGCCGCTGATGAGATAATCCTCCTCGCGCGAAAAGTTGACCAGGTTTCTGCCGACATCGTTCTTGAGCGGCTCCAGCATGGTGCGCCCGTTGAAGAAGAGCCGCAACCTCGGACCGAATCCGAAGGTTCCCCAATGATGCTGGAAGGTGGTCGCCTCAAAGAAGGCGCCCGGCACCGGCGGCTGCAGCCTTCCCTCAGCGCCCTTGCCACCATCCTTCTTCCTCGCATCCTTTTGACCTGCGGCAGATTCCTCAGGCTCCCTGATCCGGACCTGCCTGCTTCCCAGCAGGCCTATCTTCTCTCCGCAAGCCCAGGCGGCGGCACCCTTCATCAACAGCAGGGTTCCGCCGGAACGAACCCATTCCTTGAGCTTCCTCACCATCTTCTCACCGGGAGCCAACGGGCTGTCGTATTTCCCATGCGGCAGGATCAGCACGTTGAAGCTCGAGAGGTTCAGGCCATCGAGGTTGCTGAAGGTGACCCGTGTAACCGGGTACCTGAGCAGCCGGTCAAAATAGAACCAGGTGTGCCCGACGGAATAGCTCGCCGGTCTGTCCATGAGCAACAGGACCTTCGGCGGCTTGACCCACCTGACGTTCGGACCGCCCAGCTGGGCGCCCTTGTCGACAAGGGCGGTGTCGGTCGGATAGAAGACCACCCCCTCGGTTTTAGAGAGAAGGCGCACCCTCGCATGAACGGTGGAATCGTTTTCATTGATCCGGATGACCAGGGAGCCGCGAGGGAAGGGCACCCCGCCAAGCACCAGCGGTTCATCGCTGACATGAACCCGCACCCCCGCATTGAGGAGATCGCTGAGAACTCCAGGGAGTTCATCCGCATCACCTCGGACGAGGTAGGCCACCTTGGCAAGGCCACCGCCGCGAACCTCGCCGCCCTCCACCGGGTTGAACCTGTAGGCATCCTGTTCAGCGCCGAGCTTAACGGGATCGCTAACGACCTTCACCTCCCCCTCGGCAGCGAGACATTCGGTCCCCCAGGCCAGGGGCAGCGACCAGGCCGTCACATCGTAGATCTCGTCATCCAGCCGGTTAAGATGACGTGTGAGCTGACGCTCAATAAAATCTTTCCCCATGTCGGTATGCCGATCCAGGAGAGTTCGCGCCAGGCGTCCGGCCGGCTGCTCGAGAGACACATGGTAGCTGCCAATGGGAACGGCAACCTCGCCCGCGGTCCCCTCCAGCATTCTACGGGCCTGGACGAAAAGAGGCTCCCTGACTCGATGAACCTCGATACTGTTTCTCTGCAATAGCCTCACCAGGCGCGCAGCTCGCTGCGGGCTGCCTGACTCGAGGATGAAATAATCCCGCTGGCCGCTCTTCCTGATCAGGCTGGCGGCATCCTCGCGAACCCGGCGATGGTCCCGGAGCAGGGCCTCCCGGTTTTCGAATACGGCCTCGAGGGTGGCTATTCCGCTTACGTAGTGATTCCTGACCGCCGAGGAGTACCGCAGGAGGCGCTCATCATCTCGGGCCACCACCAGGCCTCTCACCCCCGCCTGCTCCCAGAGAATTCCAAGGGAGCCCTGCAGGGTCGGCCAGCTATCACCATAGCCCGGATAGAAGAGATCGAACATCTCGCGGGTAGAGTAGGAGAAACCGTAAAAATCAAAAACCCCTGCCTGGTATTTCCCGATGCGCTCAAACCAGTCCTTCTGCACGGGAAGAATCCACCGGTTGATCGGGTCTGTAGCCGGCGAGAAAAAATAGGTGCTGTTGCGGCCCATCTCATGCGCGTCGACAAAGACCTGCGGCTGCCAGCGGGAAAAGGCCAGCGCCTTCCTGCCGGCCTCCACCTGGCTCTGGAGATACCAGTCCCGGTTGAGATCAAAGAGATAGTGGTTGAAACGGCCGCCGGGCCAGCGCTGAGCGTGCTCGGACGCAAGGGGCTCGGGGCTCGGAGCCACGCCTCGATTCTCCCTGTGAAAATTCACGAAACGGTCCCTTCCATCCGGATTCTGAAGCGGATCGATAATCACCACCAGTTTTTCGAGCAGTCCCCGAGTCTCCTTCCTCAGGTCGGCAAGGAGATGGTAGGCCGTCAGCAGACCCGCATCCGTCCCAGATGATTCATCCCCATGAACACTGTAGCTCAGCCAGACGATGGCGGGATGCTCCTTGAACAGCTTATCCACCTCGGCCTCGGTGCCACGGCGTGGATCGCTCAACAGGATGTTGTTCTCGCGGATCTCTTCGAGCCTCTCGATATTGGCCGCAGATGAGATGGCCAGGTAATAGAGCGGCCGCCCCTCGTAGCTGGTGCCGTACTTCTTGAGACTAGAGCGGAAGGGCGCGGCCCGCGCCAGGTCCTTGATGTAGCGTTCGACCTCTCCATGGCTGGAAACTTCTTCGCCCCAGGCATGTCCGACCACCTGCTTGAGGGTAGGGATTTTTCTGTCGGGTTCCAGCTCCGCCAGCGGCAATGTGGCCTCAGAACTCTTGCGCACGGGAGCGGTTTCTGCATCCTGTGCAGGGAGGAAATACCCCGACAGCAGGCATGACAAAACAACCGCCAACTCGATAATGAGTTTTGGGTACCGCATGACGTATTGACTGTTTTCCTTTCAGAACCCTCGAAAGAGATATTATCTCACCTCTGAATTACCAATCCACGCCATTTCTCGATGTGAAAAAGGCGGGGGCCCGAAACCTAACACGAAAGTAGAGAGAGAAGAGGTCAGCGCCATGAAAGATTCAGAAACCACCATCGAAGACCTTCGTAGCCTGGTGGCTCAATTCGTCAGGGAGAGAGACTGGGAGCAATTTCACGATCCCAAGAATCTCGCAATGTCGATCGCCATCGAGGCCGCCGAGCTGATGGAACATTTCCAATGGGACAGAAACGACCAGATTCCGGGCCTTTTCAGCGAACCGGGTAAGCGAGAGGAGGTAGAGGAAGAGCTGGCCGATGTCCTCTGCTACTGTCTCTCGCTGGCCAATCATCTCGATATCGACCTCTCCGAATCGATCGAAAAGAAGATGGTCAAAAACGCCGAGAAATATCCCAGTGAAGAATACCGGGGACGTCACAGCTAGTCCTGATGGCTGTCATCGGGCCTCCCTGACCGGGGTAAAATAAACCTAATAAATCTCTCACAAACTTTTATTGACAGCCTCCGGATCGTGGTGGCTAATTGACTTTCTGAAGACATTCCTGGATTTTTCCGGGGTCTATGGTTGTTGGACTTCTTCAGGAGAACGATGGGGCAGGCAACTCGAAATGTGAACTGGGGACGAGAGATCAGTCGTGGGTCATCAGAAGACTCCACAGCTCTATCTCTCCGACTGTTTTTATTCCGAAACTCGCCGAGAACTCCTCCTGCTGGAAGTCCTGAGGAAAGTTCTGAAACGGTATCAAATGGAATCTGCCCGTGCTCTTGGGAGAATTGCACGGATTAGCGTACTTATTCATATCTTCAGTTGTGGTTTTTTTTCAAGAGGGAGGTCAAATTCAGATGCTGAATTCGATCATAAGTTTTACAGGCGGAAGAAGCTCCGCCCAACGAATGGGGAGGCCTGTGAGGGTTTGCGCCCTGGTCGTACTCCTTTCGCAGGGGTTCATCTCGACAGCGATGGCTACCGAGGAACCCGGCGCAGAGGCTCGGCCCGAAATCGTATTTGTCTCCAGGCACCTCGGAAACTCTGAGCAGTCCGAACGTGACTCGGTGGTTCGTACCGCCAGCCGCGGACAGCTCCAGGCCATTGACTCGAACGGAGGAATCCGGACGCTCGTCGATGCCAGGCTCAACACCAATGACCCGTCAATCCCGACTGACGTCATGGACCCCGATGTCTCCTACAATGCCACTCACGTGGTTTTCTCCGGGTTCTCTTCGGTAGGGAACGGCTGGAGGATATTCGAGGTCAATGTCGATGGCTCCGGCCTTCGCCAACTCACGCATGATCTGCGCGAGGTCGATCTCGAGCAGTTCGGCGACAACGCCGAAAGGTTCCAGGGTCACGACGATCTCGATCCCTGCTACCTTCCTGATGGCCGTGTCTGCTTCGTCTCGACGCGCTACCCTGAGACGGCTCCCGATGGAAGAAAACGGGCAACCAACCTCTACGTCATGAACGCTGATGGCAGCGACATGCACCGGATTACCACAGAACGGTTCGGCGCTGACACGCCTACCGTCGACCCCTCGACCGGCCAGATCGTCTATTCGCGCTGGTGGAGAACCGCCCAACTCATCGAAGAAGGGACGGGCGAAGAACCCGAACCGATTCGTCCGGGATCGCCCGGCTACGCCATCGAGAGCGACGGTGAGGAAATCGCGCCCGGCGTATCGCTCCCGACACCTGTCGATGCGAACGCTCTGCGGAATGTCGACGCCGAGGAATTCCCCGGCGTCAATAGCTGGTTCCTGTCCAGCGTAAACCCGGATGGAACCGGACTCGAAATGTTCTCCGGATTCCGGCTCGATCGCGAAGAGAGCCAGGCCTATAGGCCCAGCTTCACGCGAGATGGAAGAGCCCTCGCCCTCTTTATCCCGGTCACGCCGGTGATTGGAGAACCCGCTCCCTTTGGAGTCAGGCTCTATACCCGCGGTGCGGAAAAGCCCGAAGCGGTTGGCGGCCCCCAGGCTTTCCCTGGACAGACCCTCGACCGCGAGATCCCTCTTCTTCCGAACCTGCCGCCATTCCCGGGAGTTCCGGGCGAAGATCTCCCTCCGGACTTCTTCGAGCTCGTCGAACAGGAAGCCGCGGAAGAGGTCCAGTTCTCCTACGAGAGTGCGGTTGAATTGCCCGACGGCAGCCTGCTTGTCAGCGCCGCCCCGGCCCAGGCACTCAACGAGGAAGGACTGCCGAGGGCTCGCCCCTCCCAATTCGACCTCTACGTCATGGAGAACCCGTCGGCTGAAAATGCCGAAGCGACGATGAGACCCCTCCTCGAGCGCAGACGCACCGCCGAGCTGGATGCGACTCCGATTGTCGCTCGTGAGCTGCCCCCGGTGATCCGGGACCTCACGACCGACAGGCTGACGAACGATATTCCGCAAACCGCCGAAGAGGCTGTTCGTATGAACGGCACCTTCCGGTTCATTGTCGAGAATATCCACTTCAACGCCCCTGTCGACTTCAACGTGCCTTCCTCCCCGCCGATAGGGCAGGACCTGGCCATCGAGTTCTACATGGCTCCCCAGGGCAGCAACACCGAGGGGAATGACGAACCCGTCCTGATCCATCGCGAAGAGATTGGCCCGGATGGGCGAGTCGAGGCCGAGCTGCCCGCGGGTGTGCCGCTTTTTGAGGTCATCCGTACTCCCGAGGGCCATCTCGCCCAGGGCCGGGACGGCCAGGTCTTCCATGTCGGCGGCATGAACTTCGGACGTGAACACCGTACAGCTCGCTGTGTTGGCTGCCATGCCGGACACACCATGGTCGATGTACCGCAGGATGCCAGGGAGCTCAGGTTCACCAACCTGGCCCCGAGCGCCGCGGTCCGCGCCAGCTCCGCCTTTGGCCGCGTACCTCCCCAGCGTCCTCTTCCAGAGGTCGTTGATGCTGAAAACGAGATCATCGGCCTGCCCGGGTTCGCGCCCGGAGCCGTACCGGCGATCTTCCCGCCCCAGAACCTTGTCGACCGTTCGACAATGGCTATGGGTAACGAGTGGGTAGGCGCCGGGAGCCGAACCAACAGTATAGTCCAGATGCGTTGGCCGGTTCCGATTCGCTCGCGCCAGCTCGTGGTCCACGCTCCCGGCCAGGGTCCCGAGGTTGGAATCTTTGGCGAACGCAACCAGGAGATTCGCGGCTTTGTCATCGAGACGACCCTTGGCGGAGAGACAGTCGAGGAGCGCGTCGTGCGCCGCCGGCTGACCTCGGGTAACCGGATCACCATCGAGCTCGATCTGGAGCGACCCTTCGATGGTCTGACCATGACCATAGCCCAGCGGGATGTTGTCGGACTGTATGAGGGCGAGGCTGGCCCTGCCCTCTCGGAGATCGTCGTCAACGGTATGGTTGACTCCGGCTCCACTGTTCCGACCGCGACCTTCCGCCGCGGCGACGCCAACTGTGATGGCAACCTGAACGTTACCGATGCTATCGTCGTTCTCAGCCACATGTTCACCAACGGAAGTGACCTGTGCTGCGAAATGTCAGCTGACACCAACGGTGACAACACCCTGAACCTGACCGATCCCGTCTACTTCCTGAACTACCTGTTCAGGGCCGGCGGCCAGATCGCTCCTCCTGGAGAGGACTGCGGTACGGTAGAGCAGGGTGCTCTTTCCTGTGACATCCAGGTCTGTCCCTGAGGGGGCCTGATGTCTCGCGGCGATTTCCCGGGTCCCGTCCTCGCGGGGCCCGGGCGATCGTTCGCCCTTTCTCTCCCAGGGCCCTACCGCTGGACCTTGAGCGTGGCGATCACCGGATCATGGTCGCTCACCTGTGAAGCGAACTCGCTGTTGACGTGGACAATGTCAACCTGCGCGCCTTGCGCCAGCGTCCCGGTTACCAGGATATGGTCAAGAGCCTGCGAGTTCCCCTGGAAGTTGTAGGTATACCGTTCGGTCGGAGGGAGAAGCTCCAACAGATTCTGCAGTCCAGCCTTACCCTTGCCAGCGCTCTTCAACGGCTCCTCGAAGGGAAACTCGTTGAAGTCTCCCAGGACAACGACCCGGGCCCCGGGAACTGCAGCTACGATCCCATCGACAAATGAGCTCACCAGGTTGAACTGGGCCACCCGCCTGTCGAATCCACCATTCTTCGGCGGCTGCATGCTGCCGTACATTGGCGGGCTGCCGAACTTGGAGGAGAGATGGTTGTTGATGACAAAGATACTCGACTCACCAAAGCGGAACTCACAGAACAGGGACTTCCTGCTGGACTCGAAAGCCGGCGAGTTGCCCCCCAGCCGGGATGGACTCGGCGGCTGACCCTGCTCGAGCTCTTTACGGACGACCAGCTTCAGCCTCTCCGGGTTAAAAAGAAAGCCTACGCGAATATTGCCTCCGGGTTGCCCCCCATCCTCCCCGTCTCCCGGATTGAGCTGCACAAATTCGTAGCCGGGGCCTCCAGCTGAGCTGATGGCTTCCACCAGGAGCCTGAAGCTGTCACCTGCATCCGCCCCCCCCCCTTTGCCGGGACCATTATTGTCCTGCACCTCCTGCAGGGCCAGGATGTCGGGCGCCTTGAGATTAACGACAATCTGGGCCGCAAGCTTCCCGGAACGTTCCTTATCAACCGCGGAGAAATTCAGCACGTTATAGGAGGCCAGGCTCAGCTGGCCCTGGCCTCCACCGAGGCTGGTCACCTCGGGCATCAGGCCCCGGTCTTTATGGCCAGGCGCATCGAGAAGCTTGAGCGCGAAGTTCCCAAAGCTGTAATCGAAAACGCCCCGGACTCCTGTCAGTACATCCCCCACGTTCCACTGATGAGGCCGGCCCACCTGGAGTTTGATCCTCTCAGGATTCCTGTCGTCGCTACGCAAAAGGAGACCTCCGCGCGGAGTCCTGGGACCAAAGTCACCTCCTTCACCAGGGATAACCCAGACCTCGGAATACTTATTCGATGCCCCGACAACAACAGCCTCGTTGATCTCAACAAGCATCCCTTCAAGACTCTCATAGAAATCAAGACCATCCTGAGCGGGGTCGAAAGGAGTCGCCGGATTTTCCGGATCACCAGCTACAGAGTCGTCGTCGATGACCTTCCCCGGCGGAAGACGCCCACCAGCGGCAATCGACACAAAATCCGGAAGCGGCCGTTTCGAGGAGATGGGCCGCACCTCCTTCGCCTCGATCCCGGTCATGGGCAGATTGCCTGTCTTCTTGCCGCCGGGATAATATTCCGTCACCTTGCCGAAAACCGAGACCCGGTCTCCCCGGACCGGAACCACCCCGTCCCTTCCGACATAAACTCTCAATGCCTCAGAAGTGGAATCATCCCTGTCCGGATCAGGGTCCTGCAGGAAAAAATGATCCTTGCCCGTGAAGGTAACGATTCCGACAACACCGGAGACCTGCCGACCATCATAGGGCGAGCGGTGCGCCCGGCCCTGGATCTCGTGTATCCGCAGCCCACCCGGCTCGGGCAAGCCGCCGCAGGAAGAAGTAATCGCTGTCATCGCAAGGCAGGCCAGCACGCCCATCAGCAAAGACACTCCAGTCCTGAATAACCGTTCACACATCACTCAACCACCATCACCCCTGCATGATCCCGTTAATCTCCTCCTGGTCAGCAGCTGCCGGCAGGCTCCAGTCCTCCTCGTAGCCGAAAACCTCGCGCACAGTTCTAGAGCCGAAGCTGTCATCGAGGAGCTCAAAGTGTTCGGGGCCCACCAGGGCAGGATGCCTGACTCCACAGGCTCTGCTGAGTTGGAGAATCTCTTTTCGAAGAGCGACGACGTAGTTGGCCAGGCGATGGGCCTTGGCCGTTGGGTCAAGCCCCCGCATCAGCCACCTGGACTGGGTCGCCACGCCCGTAGGGCAATGTCCCGTATGACAACGCTGCGCCTGGATGCAACCCACCGCAAGCATCGCCTCCCGGCCGACATTGACCATGTCGCAACCCAGGGAAAAGCCCAGCATGGCGCTGTCGGGAAAGCCAAGCTTCCCCGAACCGATGAAAACCACATCCTGATGCAGTCCCCGCTCGGCAAACTCCCTGTAGACCCGGCTCATGCCGATCTTGAAGGGCATGGCGACATGGTCGCTGAAAACCAGGGGGGCAGCGCCCGTGCCGCCCTCTCCCCCATCAACAGTTATAAAATCGACTCCTCGATTGGTCGTCGCCATCAGATGCGCAAGGTCCCTCCAGAACGAAATCTCTCCAACGGCCGACTTGATGCCCACCGGCAGGCCGCTTTCCCCGGCCAGTTCTTCGATAAAATCGAGCATCTCGTCAACATTGCTGAAGGCCGTATGCGACGAGGGGCTGTGACAATCCTCACCAAGAGGAATCCCGCGGATCTCGGCAATCTCGGGGCTGACCTTGGCGGCCGGGAGGAGACCGCCAAGACCGGGCTTGGCTCCCTGGCTGAGCTTGATCTCGATCGCACGGACAGGCCCGCTGGAACAGGTCTCCAGAAACCTCTCCTTGTCAAACCCCCCATCGGACGCCCGGCAGCCAAAGTAGCCGGTGCCGACCTGCCAGATGAGCTCCCCGCCCTTCAGGTGATAGGGAGAAACTCCTCCCTCGCCAGTGTTGTGCAGGCAACCGCAGATCTCCGAACCACAGTTCAGAGCCTCGATCGCGGCGGCGCTTAGCGAACCGAAGCTCATCGCCGAGATGTTGACAATCGAGCCTGGGCGAAACGCTTTCTTTCGAC
>DODI01000293.1:0-2633 GCA_003509045.1 Planctomycetota bacterium
TCTCGGTTTCTTCATTGCCTCCGAGCTTTGCCATTACCTTGACATCTCCGAGCGCTCCCTCTCGAAGGGAGTAGAGCATGCTCAGCTGACGTTCGACCATCAGGTCGTAGGGTGTCGTCTTGGAGGCGATGTTGGCCTGGTAGAGGTCATGATCGGTTTTGAGATTCTCGATCCGGGCCCTGGTCAGGTTGGTCTCGGTTTCATCTGTCCGCTCACGCGGCTGGTTGGACGAAAAGAACAGCCTGGTGTTGTCCGGCGAGATCGCGGGTCCCTTTTCATCGTATACCGTGTTGACCCTGTTGGTCAGGGGGAGGGGCCATGCGTATTCGAGTCCATCCCATCTCGAGACCCAGATGTCATATCCGCCCGGGCCGCCCGGGCGATCGCTGGTGAAGTAGAGGAAGTCTCCGTCACCACTGAGACTCGGGGATGTTTCTTCAAAGTTAGAGTTAAGCGCTCGCATGGGTCGGGGGCCGGACCAGCTCGTTCCGTTCCAGCGCCTGAGGAAGAGATCCCGGCTCTTGTCCTTGTCTTCCCGGGCGTAAATCATTCTTGTTCCATCGGAAGAGATCGATGGTTCAGAGACGATGTCCTCGGGAAGCACCCCGGCGGTTACGGCCTCCGCGTTTTTCCAGAGAACGTACCCCACCTCCACGTCCCTGGCGACCTGCTCGAAGGAGACGACATCGGTATACTTGTACCATCGCTGTGGTTGGAGGAAGGCGAACATCCAGACACCACCGAATAACACGATGGCTATCGCCAGCCAGCGGTAAAACCGGAATCGCTGGTCGCGGTTGAAGCCCAGGATCATCCTGGTTTCTTCGCCGCCGGCTTGTTCCCTGTTGTCTTTCTTGCTCATCTCGATGAGTTCTTTTCGTCAGTTAAGCGTCTTGACCATGATGTGGGTTTCCTTGACCCCCACGAACTTGCAGATCGACAGGATATTGGCCACGTAGAGGTGCTTGGTCTCCTTGTCAGCGCGAATCAGCACCTTGACCTCGGGTCGTTTCTCGACGGCCTCCTTCATGGTTTTTTCTACCATCTCCTCGCTGACCGGCTTGTTCATGATGACGTAGGCGCCCGATTTGCGGATGTTGATCTTGACGATGTCGCCGGCCTTGTTGGCCAGCGCCTGGTTGCGCTTGTCAACCGGGAGGTCGACCCGCCGGTCATCTTCCTGCTGCTTGAAGGTCGTCGTGACCAGGAAGAAGATGATCAGGATAAACAGCACGTCGAGGAGGGAGGACATGTTGATGACTTCGCTGGATTCCGATGAGCTGGATCGAATGCGCATGGTTCAGGCACTCGCTTTCTTCGCGGCTTTTTTCCTGCCTGGCGCCGGGGGAGCTTCGTTCTTGCTGCAGGAAAAAACGAAGTCGGAGCCCGCCTCGTCGACCGCGTCGAGCACCTTGTCTGCCCGCCCTTGAAGAAACAGGTAGAGCAGGAGGACGGGAATGGCGATGGTCAGACCGGTAGCTGTCGTTACCAGCGCCTCGTAGATGCCTTCGGCAAGCTGGGCGGTCTTGGCCGTGCCTCCGCTGCGGGCGGTTTCCCCGAACGCGTTGATCATGCCGTAGACTGTTCCAAGCAGCCCGAGCAGGGGACAGACCGTGGCGATCACCGAGAGCGGGCGAAGGCTGCGTTTCAGCTTGTCGGCCTCGCGGGATCCCACATCTTCGATCGCTTTTTCAACAGCCTCATATCCCAGGTCGGTCCTGGCGGCGCCGGCAGCGAAGACATGGCTCATGGCGCAGTCAGAATCCTCGCAGAACTCGAGAGCCTTGGCGCCGGAGGGGTCTTCTTCAAGGGAGGCTGCCAGGCCATCGACAAAGGCCCCCGGCAGAATTCGCTCCTTGTTGAGCATGATGAATCGCTCGAGACCCAGCGCTAACGCGAGCAAGGAGGCGAGCGCCAGGGGGATCATGATCAGCCCGCCATTGGTGATCAGGTCCCACATGGTCTCTTTGTTTTCACCCGCGGCTTCGCTCGCTTCATCCGCAAGCGCGGCTGCATGGAACAGGGCCATCAGCGCCAGCGTCAGCAGGCTCGCCAGTTGCCATCTCTTGGTCTTCATTATTTCAGTCCTTTCGGGTTCCGGGAGGCTTCTCAGCCGCCCGTTCGGATTTCATCTAGGTATTTCTGGGCGACCGTTGCCGCCGTCGTTTTCGGGAATCGTTTGATGACTTCTTTCATTCGTGAGGAGGCCTGCTCTTTGTCGTTTTTGATCAGCAGGATTCGTCCCATCTCGAGAACTGCCTTGGCCTGCCAGTCCGGGTAGCCCTGGGCGTTGGTGTCGACGCTGACGAATTCACCCATCGCCTTGTCGTATTGCTGCAGGTTCAAAAGGCATTCGCCCATCTGATAGCGCCCCTGCACCATCCACTTGTCGAGCTTCAGCTTCTTCTTGATGTCGGCCGGCAGCAGCTGCCGGTATTCGTTGATCGCTTTCTGGTATTTTTCCTGTTTTTCAAGCGCGTAGCCTGTTCCGTAACGCGCGTTTCGAAGCCACTGGCTCTGGGTATAGGTCTTGATGAAGAGGATGTAGCTTTTTTCAGCCGCTTCGTATTCACCCGTGAGGTTCTGGGTTTCGGCGAGTCTCAGCAGGATGGATTCAGCCAGGTCCGGTTGCG
>DODI01000523.1:0-3301 GCA_003509045.1 Planctomycetota bacterium
GACACTCTCCTGGCTGAATGGGGTCAACGTGGAGGGCCGGTCGTGGAGAATTCGGAGAAACGGGATACCCAGGAGCTCGGTCGCCCTGGACCAGAGCACCTACAGCGATCGGATCACCAGCCCCGGAGTCTACGAATATACCCTCGAGCTCAATGGCGGCAATGCCGCGCAATGCCCTGGACTCCCGCTCTCCTGCAGTGTCGTGGCTACCGGCGAAGGAATCGCCTTCTACGATGACTTTGAATGCTACGCCGATGACGAAGACCTTACGGCTGCCGGCTGGGAACGAATCTTCGCTGGCGGCGCTCCGAACGACGGCTCGCATTTCTCCATCACGAACCCGGCAGAGCGCGGCAACCCGCCAACGGAAAACGGCCAGCCATCCCAGGGGCAATTTCTCATCTCCGACAACGACTTCGGCGGAGCCGACCTCGCTTCGGGGTCCGGCGGCTCCTTCGACCTCGTCAGCCCCAGCTTCAGCTGCGCCGACCTGGCGGAGGTCTGGCTGCATCTCGATGCCTCGATGGTCATGAACAATAACGGCACGGTCGTTGTCGACATTGACGTATCCGCCGATGGCGGCAACGCCTGGACAAACGTCTTCCGGCGCGTAGGAGCGGCCAGGGGAGGAGCGGAGCCTCTCCCCAGGGTCGAGCTCTCCGAAGACGAGGATGGGGGGCCGCAGGACGGCAACTCCGATGGTTTCTTCGGACGTCTCCACCTCGACCTCACCGAGACGGCCGCCACCCAGGAGGACGTAAAATTCCGTATCCGGCACTTTGAGCCCAGCTGGGACTGGTGGGTCGCCATCGACAATGTCCAGGTGGACGCGGTTCCCTCCCTCGGCGGCGAGCATCTGCTCCTGGAAACCGACTTCAACGGTGGAATACCCGGCGACTGGGATGTCGAGTCCGTCGACAACCTCGCCCCCTGGAGCGGTATCGACAGCTCCCCGATCTCGCTGCTCAATTTCAATGGAGGACTCTTCCCCGACGAGGCCGATGGCCGGCGCCTGCACTACTTCGACAGGGATTTCGCCAATGTCTCCTGCGCCAACGACGAGAATCTCGGCATTGAATGCGCTAACAGGGCCGGCAACGAAACGCTGCTGACCCCTCCTCTCGACCTGACCGAGAGAACCGCTGTCTACCTGCATCTGAGATCATCCATCCTGATGACGAGCGCCATCGCAGAGATCCTGCTCAGCCTGGACGGCGGCGAGACCTTCGAGGAGCAGCCCGTCTTTTCCTACTCCACCGAGGCCAGCTTCCTCAGAGAGGATGGCAATGCCGAGGTGGCCTATGGCGAGCACATCATCCCCATCCCGGCGGCAGCGGGAGAGGGCGACGTGGTCCTCGCCTTCCATTTTGACAATCCCAACCAGGCGACGGGCTGGTGGGCGATTGACGATGTGATGATCACCGCAGATGGAGGCGATGGCGTAGAGCCCCCGCCTCCTGCCGAGATCTGCGACAATGGAGCAGACGACGATGATGATGGACTGGCCGATTGCGATGACCCTGACTGCGCGGCGGAGGCCAGCTGCCAGGTGGTCAAGGGACCCGTGTTCAACCGCGGCGACCCCGATGACAATGGCTCGGTCCAGCTCACCGATGGGATCTTCATCCTGAACTTCCTCTTCATAGGCGGCACAGCCCCTGCCTGCTTCGACTCAGCCGATGCCGACAACAACGGGGCCGTCCAGCTCACCGACGGGATCTATATCCTGAACTTCCTCTTTCTCGGAGGAGCGGCACCGGTGGACCCGGGCACCTCGGCAACCCCCTGCGGCCCCGACCCGGCCGAACCCGAGGACACCCTGGGCTGTGAGAGCTACAGCTCCTGCGAGTGAACGCGATGAGAAAACTACAGAACTCTGATTTGTCATACATTTTGTTTTACTGAAACGCGCTGGTCTTTTCTAATAAAAGGTCGGATTCGGGATCTCTCGTGTTCCCGGAGAATTGGGTCTTATAATTTTCATTACCTATTTCTGGAGTTGCGCTATGAAGAACGCTCAACGAATGAGTGGTATGTGTTCGTGGGGACTGATGGTCCTCCTGGCTCTCTGTCTCTGCCTGGTAGACCTTCCCCTGGTGGCCCAGGATTGCTTCGGTTGCCGCACAGGCGACGTAAGCGCCGGACAGCCCTACACCGGCACGATTAATACAGGCGACTGCACGCTTGGAAACGGTCGGCGCTACGAGATCGTCCGGTACGTCAAACCGGCTGGCGGGATGGTGACCATCACTACAAGCAGTAGCTGCGACACCTTCATGGAATTAATGAGCTCCGGCTGCGGAGGAATGAACAGTAACACGAACTGTGGGGCCTGGAATGCATTGGGTATCAACCCGCAGAATTCCTGCCTGACCGGGAACCTCGCCGCGGGAACCTACTACTTCTGCATCTTCGAAAGATCAGGCGCTAATTCCTGTGCACAATACACCTTGACGGTCAATGAGGCTGACATCGGACCAGCGCCCGACAACGATGTCTGCCTCGATGCCGAGGAGCTGGTCCTCGAAGAACGGTTTGCAGGCGGATTCGGAGGAGGGTTGAATGTGATCGGCCTCGGCGCCACCGCCGACGGCAACACCACCGCAGCCACCCCGGATAGCGAAAACAACTCCTGCGGGGCGAGCAACGCGCCCGGCGTCTGGTACATAGTGGTCGGAAATGGCGCGCGCATGACAGCATCCCTCTGCGACAGCACCTACGATACCCGCGTAAGCGTTTTCAGCGGCGGACTCGATGGCGATTGCGCGAACCTGGCCTGCATTACGAACAACGATGACTCCTGCGGCCTCCAGTCGAGCTCGAGCTGGAATTCCGAACCGGACGTGATCTATTACGTCCTCGTTCACGGCTTCAGCGCAAGTACAGGGGCCTACGAGCTGAACCTCACCTCGCTGCTGCCCCCTGCCCCGGAGGACGCCGATGGGGACGGGGTCGGAGATGCTGATGACAATTGCGTCGACAATGCCAACCCCGACCAGGCAGACGGCGACGGGGACGGTATCGGAGATGTCTGTGATAACAATGATGTGTGTACGAGCGCGACCCCCCTCACCCTTGATCAAGAGGCCAATGCCTTTGGAGCCGCTGTTCTGTATACGGAGCTGACTGCAAGCACAAGTGGCATGACGGATGATCCGGAGAACAACACCTGCGGAAACAGCGACGCCCCGGGCGTCTGGTACAGCGTGGTAGCAAATGGCGAGGCCATGCGCGCCCAGACCTGCGGTGCTGAAAGTGTGTACGATACCTACCTGTCATTGTTCGAAGGAGAATGCGGCGC
>DODI01000054.1:0-3612 GCA_003509045.1 Planctomycetota bacterium
ATTAGCAGCCTCTATCGTCGGTACTCCTCCAAGGGAAACGATCCAGTCAGAGACCAGCTTTGCATGTCCGCGGGCCTCTTCACTTGATTCGTTGAAGAATTCCTCATAAACAGCCCGGTCGGTACCCTGCACTAAAGCGCTGTGCTGGCAATACTGGATGACGGCCGAATATTCGATGCTCAACGCCTTGTTCAGAAACTCGATTACTTTATCCATTCTCTCTTCTCCGTGATTCTCATAGTATTTTTATTAGGCTGAGTTCAGATCAGCAGGATGGATGGATGTCTATCAATTACCAACCACATGTATTATTCGGCCAGAGATGCTATTTTTCAACACCTAATTACTATAAGCCCTTACATTTAAAGGGTTTGTGCCGCCCAACCAGAGACCCGTAAGCCAAACTGCTGATCTGTAGCTCAAACTCGCTCCCTGAAGCGTCTGAGAACCCCTTCTCAAGGGCTCTCAGAGAGACTGCATGCCTTTGTACCGCATAATGTTATGCAATACGAAGGTCGCTTCATTCGAGCCGAGGTAAACCAGTAGAATCGATTTACTGCCCTTCAAGGCAGACGTCTTCACAAACGTCGCAGTTTTCGTGCTCTGGACAGGTAACCTTGAAAGAGTTGAACTTTTTCAGGAAGCTGGCCACTACAGGCTCATCCTGGGAAAGCAATTGGACCAGGCCGAGAAGCTTTTCGCTGGCCTCATGACTCAGGAGATGCTCGATTTTGCAGGCATCGATTTCAGCGCTTTCGGGATCGAGGCCAAGCACCTTGTGGAAGAAAGTCGTGACCACCTCACGATTGTAGACCACCTGCATCGCGACCTTCTCGCCATCTTCGGTAAGGCAGAGATGATGACGGTCGATCTCCGTAACGAGACCGCGTTCCTTGAGATTCTTGATCTGCACAGACACGGATCCCTTGGTTACCTGCAGGCCATCTGCCACATCTTTCAGTATGGCGTAGCCCTTCACCTGCCTGAGCTCCTGGATGGTGGTGAGATAGTGCGCAACGCTGTGCGTCACCTCGTGCGCCGCGAACTCTTTCCATACCTCGTTACTCATAGAAATCTCTCTCCTGGTCGACCAGAAGCATCCGGAACACCTAGTCTCTTAACAACAGTGAAACCGAACAACCATAAACCAAGCCCAAGACCTGAATGGTAAGTATAGATGATTATTGAAAAGAAACAACGCGGCAATAGACCTTGCCCCCTGGGCCAGGGAAGAATCCTCTCAGCTATTCCCCGCGAGCCAGCGACGCAGGCTGTTCACGGCTTTCGCCCGGGCCGCCTCGTCCCCGGATGGCTCATATTTGACCTCCGGTAACCGCGCCCGTTTCTTCACTGCGCCCCAGGCCATCTCCCTGATAGCCAGGTCGGCATCAAGCAAGGCATCGAGGAGAAGCTCATCCCGCCGGGGATGCTTCCCCTGGAGAACTGTCCTCACAAGGATCCCGCGAACGACCTTCTCGCTCTCCTTCCGATAGAGCTCGGAAAAACGCTCCATCAAATCCTCGCTATCCATCTCTGAGAGCACCCCGGCAGCCGCGATCCTCTGGTTGAGTGAAGGACTCTCCAGCATTTCAAAAAGGGTCCGGGTGACGACACGATCGCCCTTAAAAGCCAGCAGCCCCTGGCTGGCAATCGCCACGGCTCCCTGGTCCTGGTGCTGAAGGTATTTGAGCAGATACCTGATACCCCTGGTATCCCTCCACTCGGCAAGAAGACGGGCAAGCAGCACCTCGCCGCGATAGCCAACCTGAGAATCCGCCAGCAAGGCGACCACCACGGCACTGCCCCGATCAGCCCCGAGGCTCTTCAGGCGAGATACAGCCTGCTGCTGACGCCCTCTCTCAAAGCTCTCGAGGTCACGCAGCACACTCGAATTCTCCCGCAGCCAGTCGGTGGGAGTGAGCTTCTCTTCAGGAGCCGCTGAGCAACCGCTCAACACCGCCGCTATGATCATCGTCGGCCAGGATCGCCGGAAACGAGCCATCACTCGTCCTCCTCTTCGGTATTGACCATCCTCCAGCGGTCCTCGAGGTCCTGCAGCTTCTTCGCGCGGCTCTTCAGGCTGACTGTGGTCTTCAGGAACGCATCGAGATCAGCAGGAAACGCGCCCACGTCCGGAGCGCCCTCTATATCGTAGCGCTCCTTCATATTCGTCTCGAGGAAGGTCGCGATGCTGTCAAAGGACAGGTTCTCCTTCTCTATCGCTCCGAAGAGTTCCGTGTAGGAGAGCTCCTTCAAAGAGGACACATCCTTGCCCACCCCTCTGTAGAGCCGAAGAAGCTCTTCTTTAAAGATGCCGTGGTCCTCGGCCTCTCGGCCTGTGGCCCCATCTTTTCGCTCCTGGCGCTCGAGGAAATCACCGAAGGCCCTCAGGCTGTGACCACTGGCGCGGCGCACCAGCTCGACATGAGCCGCCTCGAGTTCGACCCTCTCTCCCCTGAAGACCTGCTGAAGCCCAAGGCTCTGGATGCGCTGGACCTTGTCGTAGGACAAGGTGATGTTGTATGGAGAATTCGGCAGCACGATCTCTCTGCGGGGAAGACTCAGCTCGTGGAAGCTGAGGGTCGGATTGAGCTCCTTCAGGTTTTCGATGCAGATCGCGGCAACCTTGAAGAAAAGCGGCTTGTCTCCCTCGGGCCAGTCCTGCACGGTTCTCTCAGGCCACTTTCGCTGCATCCAGGTGAGCTTTGACAGCTCTCCCTCACCGAGATAATCCCGCAACAACTCGAGCTTGGTCACCAGTTGCCGTCTCTTGACGATATTCAGCAAGGTCAGGTCCACCACATCCGCCTCGGTAAAACGCTTACCGTCAGGCCCGATGGCTGGAACGCTGTTGACTGGGTCAAGCCCGAGAACATCTCCTCCCTTGAGAATATGCCGGTCATTGAAGAGGACACTGTCGAAGGTGTCAAAATGCATGCTCTCCTTCGGAGTCGCCGAGGCATCGATGCCCTCCTCGCTGAGAATATGCGGGGTCACAACGATGATGACCTCCCTTCTCTCCTTCTGGGTCACCGTCCGGCGAAACAGGTTCCCGAGGTAAGGTATGTCGGAAATGAAGGGGATCTTGTTGACCGTATCGATCTCCTGCTCCTGGATCAGCCCGCCAAGAATGATCGGACGGTGATTGTGCGCTACGCACTCGCCGATGTACTGGCGCTTGATCACCTCAGGGATTCCTGCGAGATCCGTCTCGAAGACTCTCTGGCGTCCGACGATCTGGTTGTCCATGACCTCCAGCTGAAGGGCGACACGATCATCTGCCCCTCCGGTTATCCGCGGCCGAATGTGCAACGTGATACCGGAGTAGACGGTACCCACGCTCTGAACCTCGTTGATCAGGTTACCGTTAACCGTATCCCGAGTGACTCCCGTCGAATTGAAGGTCGGAACGTTGCGCCCGAGATGCAGGGCGCTGACACGGTCATCGAGGGTCAGGATCTTCGGCCGAGCCCGGACCTTGGCCTCGCCCTCTCGAACCAGCATATGCAAAGCAGCCATAAACCTCCCCTGGATATCCAGGCTGCTATCATCAAAGAGCAGCTTCAGACCCTCGTTCATCACATCGGGTACAAAGGAGCCCTCAGCACGCGC
>DODI01000169.1:0-1040 GCA_003509045.1 Planctomycetota bacterium
CGGCGCACACCGGCTCGATGATATCCATGCACCGATGCGGCGACAGCTTGCCGGACTCCTCGATCTCATCGGCGAGAGAACGCCCCTCAAGCAGCTCCATCACGAGATAGGAAACCCCCGTCGCCGTAACACCGAAATCAAGAACCGATACGGCATTGGGATGCTTGACCCTGCAGGCCGACATTCCCTCACGCTGGAAACGGGCGAGATCCTCCATCGTGGTCCCGAGACTCGTCTGCAGGACCTTGACGGCTACATGCAGATTCAGACCGAGATGGGTCGCCTTGTAGACCGTCCCGAAATTACCTGACCCGATCTCGTTCTCGAGACGATATTTCTCAGCAAGAATCGTACCTGCCACAGGACCAGCCGCCTCGCTGGCGGTGCGCGCCTTGTCCAGGACCAGATCGGGCTTCTGCGCATCATCCTCATCGGGTTTCGCCGCACCCGGCTCGAGTAGAATGGTCCCCATGTCAGCGCCAGTGGGATCGGCGGCTTTCTCAGACTCAAAAGGAACCTTGAGACGAAGCTGCGCCTCGATCCTGGCGAGCAGAACGGGAAAATCAAGCGGCTTGGTAGCATAGTCGTTGGCGCCAAGTTCGAGAGCGTTGACGACGTCCTGGCTCTCGCCCTTCGCCGAAGCCATGATGACGGGCAGCTCGGTGGCGCTGCGAGTCTGTCTCAGGATCTTGAGAACCTCGAGCCCGCTCATTCCCGGCATCATGATATCGAGAATCACCATGTCGATCAGCTCGCGCCCGGCCAGCTCCAGGGCCTCCGAGCCATCGCTGGCGACAAGCACCTTGTACTCTTTCCGTTCGAGCCGGCGCGACAGCATGTCGCGGTTGAGCTCATCGTCGTCGACAACCAGGATGGTATAGTCACGGTTCGCCATCAGAGCAGCCCTCTCAGACCTCGAAAAAATCCAGCCGATTCACGATAACACGAGGGCGCGATGGACCACAGGCAATAAATAACTTACGAAACAATACGGCCTCGCGAACGTTCCTCTCACTCCTCGACGATGTTGTTCTTCAGGC
>DODI01000169.1:1340-9793 GCA_003509045.1 Planctomycetota bacterium
CCTCGACGATGTTGTTCTTCAGGCGGCCCTCGTCGAGACCTTCGAGCAGGAATCCGTTATCGTGAATCTCCATCCAGTCCGACAGCAGGGTATCCTTACCGGCAGCGGTCGGCTCGTGGCTGTAGGCGGAGCCCTCGCGGATCACAACCGGGGTCTTCGCGCCAACAGGACAACCGAATGCATGCAGATGCTTTCGATGCATGACAAAATTTGCATCACCGGGACGAAGGCATCTGTACTCGGTCAGCTGTTCGTAGGTATGTTCTCGTCCGGCGGGAAGCGCCACGCGATCCGGCCGTGCCTCGCCCTTCGGCATCGGATGCCCGTCGACCAGGCCCTCTTTCTTCACGTTCAGACGCTCATCATCGATGATGTCGGAGGCGTAGAAGAGATCCATCTCGCCGAGGACAACCTCATAAAACTCGGTCTTTCGCCAGTGCAGGTGTGGACTGCAGAACTTGCCCGGATGGACAATCATGAGCTTGTCGCAGAGACCGCCGAACTGGGCCCATTCCATCCCGCCCTCGGGAAGACCCTGGACCGCCGGTTCGTTGAGCGCCTGGAAGATCGCGAAGGCCTCGTAGGGCTCGCCGGACCAGAGACCGTTGACGAAGGCCTCGTACTGATCCTCGCCGAAGACCAGTCCGGTGTTGTCGTTGACCATGTCATCCTGGACCGGGTAGCCGCAGGCGATCGCCAGGGCGGTGCACTCCGAAATCCAGGCATCGTATTCCTTGCGGGTAATGTAGTTCCTGGCTGCCATGGTTTCTTCCTCTCGCCGAAGCTCTTGTAGGTTTTCCGGTTAACGGCTGGTCCCTCCACGGGCCGCCGGGGGAGCAATATTAACAGGAACCGGGGCGCGGGAGATGAGAGAAAAACCTGTGAGGCGAAGAAACCTGTCCGGCAGATGATGCAACCCGTATTGGGCCCTTCCGCGACGGCCCCTAAGCGGTCCTTGAGCAGGACGCTCCCGCCATGTATGCTTCTGCTTTCAGATAGAACAAAACAAGCACAGTCGGAGATCCCCATTGAAAGCAGCAGTCCTTGAAGAGCTAGAGCAGCTGAAGATCGTCGAGAAACCGGACCCCGTCTGTGGAGATGACGAGGTCATCATCGCGCCCCATGCCGTCTCCGTCTGCGGCTCGGATGTACGCATCTTCCACTACGGCAACGACCGCGTGGAGACCCCCACCGTCATCGGCCACGAGGTCGCCGGCGAGGTGATCGAGGTCGGCAGGAATGTTTCCCGTTTCAAGGAAGGTGATCGAATCGTCATGGGCGCCGACGTCCCCTCAGAGAACTGCCAGTGGTCGCTCGTCGGACAAGGTAACCTGAGCGAGCAGAACTACGCTATCGGCTACCAGTTCGACGGAGCCTTCCAGCAGAAGATGGTCCTCAACGACCTCACGGTCAAGCTCGGCGCGGTTGTCAAGATCCCCGAAAACCTGGAATACGACCAGGCCTGTATTGCCGAGCCCCTGGCCTGCGCGATCCACGGCCTCGAGCTGGGGCAGATGGGTCTTGGCAAGAGCATGTGCGTCATCGGCCTGGGGCCGATCGGCTGTATGGTGCTGGAATTGTCTAAATACTACGGCGCCGGCAAGGTCTTCGCCGCGCAGAGATCGAGGGGACGCCTGGAGATGGCGAAAGACTTCCTGCCCGATGCGCGTTTCATCTGCACCGAGGAGGAGAACCTGGTCGACACCATCATGGCCGAGACTGACGGAGAGGGCGTCGACTTCGTCATCACCACCGCCGGAACGGTCCAGGCCCAGGCCGATGCCATCCAGATCGTTCGCAAGCGCGGCTACGTCAACCTCTTCGCCGGACTGAAGAACGAGCCGCCGCTCACCATCGACTCGAACCTCATCCACTACCGGGAAGCCTTCGTCATGGGCACCCATGGCTGCAACCTGCCGGATGTCGAGAAAGCCGTCACCTTGCTGGCCGGCGGAAAGATCGATGCGCGAAAATACATCACAAAATCCTTTCCGCTCGATGAGATCAACGACGCCTTCGCCTTCCATGAATCACGCCAGGGATTGAAGGTGGTCGTCAGGCCGCAGGACTGAGAACTGGAAGAGACGCGGGTCATTATTCGCCGGAAGCGGCGAAGAACGCTTAAGGTGCGGCCCCGGGTGCAGTAAGATGTAAGGAGCGGGCCGAGCCGCCGTGAAGAACGCGCGATCGACACCCACTGTTAGCACATTGCCCTGGATGGAGAAGAAGAATGAGGACACCTCTCGCCCTGCTGGCTGTCTGCATGCTGAGCTTGAGCATCGGCACTGGAGTACTTGCCGCGCAGGAGGCGAAGGCTGAAGAGTCTACCCGGCTCGCGAAGCTGCTCTCCGGCGAGCCGCCCGAAACGATCCAGGATCTCAAGGCCATGCAGGAGCGCTTTCGGTCCCTGGCGACGAAGCTTGTCCCCTGCACCGTCGG
Source organism: Planctomycetota bacterium (assembly GCA_003509045.1). Classification (GTDB taxonomy): domain Bacteria; phylum Planctomycetota; class UBA8108; order UBA8108; family UBA8108; genus UBA8108. Next base: position 3,780 of record DODI01000169.1, read on the forward strand.
CCTGCGAGTTGGCGGAGCCCAGGGAAGCGGAGTGATCATCTCTAAAGACGGCTATGTCCTCACCGCCGGCCACGTCTCCGGCCAGGCGGGCCGGACAGTCACCGTCATTCTCCACAACGGCAAGCAGCTCAAGGGAAAAACCCTCGGCGCAGACCTCGAACTGGATGCAGGGCTCATCAAGATCGAGGACAAAGGCGAGTGGCCCTACGCGGAGATGGGTACATCAAAAGACCTCGGCCGCGGCCAGTGGTGCGTCTGCATCGGCCATCCCGGCGGCTACAGGCCGGAAAGAAGCGCGCCTGTCAGGGTCGGCAGAATCCTCGACAACCGCGCCAATGGGATCCGCACCGACTGCATGCTCGTTGGCGGCGACTCAGGCGGCCCCCTCTTCGACACCCAGGGAAAGATCATCGGGATCAACAGCAGGATCGGGGCCTCGGCCCGCTCAAATCTTCATGCTCCCATCGATGCCTTCACCAAGGGATGGGACCGAATGGTCAAGAGCGAAACCTGGGGTGGAAACCAGCGGTCAAGCGGCCCAACCCGCGGAGGCCCCTGGCTCGGTGTCACCTCTGACCCGGACGCCGACAACGCGAAGATCGGCAAGGTAAGCGAGAACTCTCCGGCGGCGAAGGCCGGCATCAAGGCCGGTGACATCATCACTCGCTTCGATGGAAAGAACATCAACAGCTTCCAGGACCTCTCCCGCCTGGTGAAGCAGAAGAAACCGGGGGACGAGGTAGAGGTCGTCGTCCTGCGCGAAGACCAATCGGTGAAGCTGAAGCTGAAATTAGAGAAATACGAAGGGAACAATTGATGAGCTTCCCTGAAAAATCCTGCAGGAAAAGACGATGGCTCGCCTGGATGGTTCTTTTGCTCTCATTCCTCGCTCCATCGGTAGACGCGATCGCACAGAACCGCCGGGGCAGCAACCCCTCCCCGGAAGAAGTTCGTCGACAACTCCAGCTGTTGCAGGAAAAGGAGCGTAAACGCGAAGCCCGGCCCTACGAACGAGACCATGCCAACATACGCGGCCCCCTCAAAGACTTCGTCGCCAGCATGGGGAATTGCACTGTCCGGGTCTTCTGCGACGGGCAGAGGGTAGCGCTGGGAACGGTCGTCAGCAAGAGGGGGGAGGTGTTAACCAAGGCCAGCGAGCTCAAGGGAAAGATCGAGTGCCGCCTAGCCGATGGCAGCTCGCTTCCGGCCCGGGTCGCGGGCGTCAGCGAGCAACATGACCTGGCCCTACTCCAGCTTGAAGGCAGCCTCATCAGAGAGCTCAAGCCTGTCCTGCTGTCCATGGAGAAGACACCTTCGGTAGGCAGCTTCCTGGCGACAGTCAGCCCCGCTGGGAGTGTGATAGCCTTGGGCGTGGTGAGCGTTCTTCCGCGCCAGCTCAAGCAGAGAGGGATCCTCGGCATCGCCTTCTCCCAGCGTGAGGAGAGCGCCAAGCTGGGGCAGGTCTTCCCCGGAACAGGGGCCGAGAAGGCTGGCTTGAAGGTCGGCGATGAAATCCTGGAGATTGACGGTCAGGCTGTCGACAGCGGCCGCAAGGTGGCTGAGCTCCTCGGAAAAAAAATACCGGGCGACAAGGTTCGACTGAAGATCAAGCGGGAAGGCAAGGACCTCGACATCCAGGCCACCATGGGGAGCAACATTGAACCCGACCGGAAAAATCGGCTCGACAGGATGAACCTGCTCGCCGGCCCCCTGAGCACAAGAAGGTCCAACTTCCCCGCTGTCTTCCAGCATGACACCTACCTGTTCCCGAACGAATGCGGCGGACCGGTGGTCAGTCTTGACGGCAAGGTCGTCGGCATCAATATCGCCCGCGGCGGACGGGTCGACTCCTACGCCATGCCAGCCGCCGAGACCTTTGAGATCTTCCTGCAGCTCCGCGCCGGCAACCTCGGGCCGTCGCCAGACTATCTCAGCCGTCTCAGTCTTTCGGAGATCAACGGGAAACTGGCCGACCTCTCAGGAAAGCTCCAGTCCAACGAAAAGACGGTACAGGAAAGCACCCGGAAGATTGAGACCCTTCGAAAAGAAATCGAGAAACTGGAGAAGGCTCGAACTGAACGGCAGAAGGTCGAGAATACCAGGCCTCACCGCAAGAGGCTGTAATCTCCCTGCAGGGCAGCCTTCCACCTTCAGCCTGCCGGTCCTCTCCAGCACAGGCAGCCTCCGAGGGGAGTGACTCCCCGTCAGTAGCGCACCAGGGCCTCGTGAAGATTCAGGATCACCCTGGTCACTGAGGTCCAGGCCGCATGCTCCGCCGGCGGCAGCTTATCCGCAACGGGCCAGTCACCAGTCGCTACCAGCGCGCGCGCCGCACCCGGATCAGTCCTGTAGAGTCCGAGATGACGATCGAAGAGGCTCTCGAAGATCTTCGTCTCAGCCGCCGCAGGCTCCCTTTGAAGAGCCAGCCCGAAGGCGAAACGCAGCCTGGAGCTGAAGTCTTTTCCTCCCTGCCGTTGGATCCGCTCGCTGAAGACCCGCGCGGCCTCAACAAAGATCGGGTCATTGAGAAGGACAAGAGCCTGCTGGGGCGTATTCGACACCACCCGTTCAGCAGTACATTCCTCGCGAGTCGGAGCATCGAAGGCCAGCAGGCTCGGATGCAGAAAGGTCCGCTGCCAATGCATGTAGACTCCTCTGCGATAGAGGTCCTCACCCTTGTCAGGCTTGTAGCTGCGCTTGGGAAAGTTGAGGTGCGCCCAGTATCCTTCGGGCTGATAGGGCCGGACGCTGATTCCTCCTGTTCGCAACGTAAGCAGCCCGGCCACCGACAAGGCGTTATCACGAACGAACTCAGCCTCCAGCCGTCGGCGTCCCTGCCTCCAGAGCAGGCGATTCCCGGGGTCGGCCTCCTGGTAGTCGGCTCGAACCATCGAGGAGCGCTTGTAGGTCTCGCTTACAAGGATCGTCCGCAGAAGCTTCTTTACGTCCCAGCCATTCTCAACAAATTCGAGCGCCAGCCAGTCCAGCAGCTCCGGATGGCTTGGAACGCCTCCCTGGGAGCCGAAGTCATCGAGGGTCTTGACGATCCCTCCCCCCATGAGCAGCCGCCAGGCCCGGTTGACGAACACCCTCGAGACCAGGGGGTTGTCTTTTCGAGTCAGCCAACGGGCGAGGGCCACACGGGTGCGCCCTGTCTTTTCACTGGCCGAATCGCCAAGAAACCCGGGGGTCCCGGGGTGAACCACCTCGCCGGAATCATCCAGCCAGTTCCCCCTGGGCAAGATCCTCATTTCACGCGGTTTGACTGAAACCGAGACCAGGGAGGTCGGGGCTCCGCCCTCGATGGATTTCTTCTCCTCCCCCAGGACCTTGAGCTCCTTGCGCTGCCCGGCGAGCTCCGCTGCAATCGACGAATAATAGGCATCGAGCCTGGCGGACTGCGCCGTCGACCTGCTGCCCGGCTCGACTCGAACCAGCTCGAGTATCTCACCGGGTATGGAGCCCGGATCGCCAAGAGGATCCTTTCCTGTCGTCCCCGAGAGCCGAAAGCGCCCCAGGGTATGCCCCTTGTTCTTATGTCTCTGCTGAAGCTCGATCACCAGCCTCTGGCTCCGAACAGCCTTTCCAAGGGGCTTCTTCAGCTTGAAGAAGGCGCTGTTGGATTTACCGGCCTGGGGCAGGATCGCCCATCCCGGGTCGGAACCCTTGGCATCGAGATCGATGGCTGAGAGCGCGTTCCATTTTCCGTAGGGCGTGAGCTGTCCATGCGAGGTCTGCTCCCAGCTGGCTCGCGCCCCTGAGAACCGCAGCAGCTCAGGCTCCGCCCCCGCAGTCTCGAGACGGGCGATGATCTCGCTGAGAACGAAATTTCCATTTCCGGCTCGCCCGGGGCCGTTGCCCGGCAGAGAAGGATGGGGAAGGACCTCGAGCCTCACCCCGGTGAGCTGATCGAAACCGGAATCGATGGTGACAACGTAGGTGTCCGTACCCGGGTTGGCGCCCTTGGCTAAAAAGCTTCCATCCTCACGGACCTCCAGCTCGGTACCTTTCATCGCGCTGACCCCGCCCACCTTCAGCGGCGTCCAACGGTCCGCGGTCTCGCGGACCGAGCGTTCCCATTCCGGCCTGGCGGCGCGGCTGCGGGGAGTCCCCTTCTCCAGGACACCCTGCAGCTCCGCGCTCCTGGCGGCAATGGCCTCCAGCCTGGCGGCCATACCCGGAGCTGGCACCGTCACCCGCGGCCCCCAATCCCCGGTACTCTCCGCTCCGGGATAATACCCTTTTTCCTTCAGGTCGGAAAAATAGGCCGCAAAGCTGTAAAAGTCCCGTGTGGTGTAGGGGTCAAATTTATGATCGTGGCACTCGGCGCAGCCCAGGGTGGCTCCAAGCCAGACGGCAGAGGTTGTCCTTACGCGGTCGGCCGCGTACTTCGCCAGGTATTCCTTGTCCTGAGCCCCGCCCTCTGTGGTCATCATATTGAGCCGGTTGTACCCGGAGGCGACCCTCAGAGAGAGATCCTCATCAGCTCCAGGAAGAAGATCCCCCGCGAGCTGCTCCAGGGTAAAACGGTCAAAGGGCTTGTTGGAATTGAACGAGGAGATAACGTAATCGCGAAAAGGCGACATGCTGATCGGATTGTCACTGTGGATCCCACAGGTGTCGGCGTACCGGACCAGGTCCAGCCAGTGGACCGCCATCCTCTCACCATAGCGTGGAGACTCAAGGAGCCTGTCGACCAGGGCGGCAAAGGCCTCGTCGCTGGGATCAGAGCTGAACCGCTGAACCTCGGCTGGAGACGGGGGCAACCCCAACAGGTCGAAATACAGGCGCCTGACCAGATTCCTGGGATCCGCCCGCCCTGCGGGCTCCATCCCCTTCGCAATCAACCTCGCATGGACAAAACGATCAACAGGATGGTCCCGGCCGGAGCCGGGAAGTGATTCCACCTTGGGGCGAGTCGGAGTCCGGTAGGACCAGTGCTCATCAAATTTCGCTCCCTGCCGAATCCACCTCCGTACAAGCTCCACCTCCGCGGCGCTCAGCCTCGGCCGGTTCGAGTCGGCCGGCGGCATACGATCATCTTCATCCAACGTAACGAGCCTCTCGATAAGAGGACTCTTCTCCGGTTTATAGGGAACGATGACCTTCTTCAGGGCCGTCTTCGAGTCGTCAAGACGCAGCCGGGCCTTGCGCGCCTCTCGATCCGGCCCGTGACAGGCAAAGCAGGAATCGGAAAACAGAGGCCTGATGTCCCGGTCAAAGTTCACCACCGCTTCCTGGTCCGCTGCCCGGAGAGGAAGGACAGCTGCGGCTGCCAGGAAGAGCAGGAGGAACTCGGTTACAGTGATTCGTCTGGCGCTCCGCATGGCGAGTTGGACTCCGTTTTTCTCTGCCCGCAGGGGGCTCGTCTTGCTTATATTGTCACAACCTGCAGGGACTTCCACAAGCCCCGAGGATCATTATCTGAATCCAAATCAACATCACCCGCAACCGTACGGGGAAGGACACAGAGTGAACACCATCGATACGCGACGCCATTTCCTCGGCGCGGGTCTTGCGGGCATAGCCGGGCTGGGTCTTGGAACTGCCTGCACCGGCCCGGGGGCACGTATCGGGACCGGTACCGCCGCACGCAACCTGGATGTTGAAAAGGTAGAGACCGTCACCGTCAAGATTCCCTACCGCCCCGCACCGAACAGGGCGATGAGCCGTGAGCTTCCCCACTGGCGCTATGTCGAGATCTTCAGGGTGTTCCTCAGGTCAGGAAAGGTGGGGATCGGAGAGACCCTCCTCTACTACACCTGGGGAGTCAGCAACGCCGGCCATATCAAGCGCGTGCTGGGGAAAAACGCGGCCAACCATCTGTGGGACGACGGCCTCGGCGCGGGCCTCCAGGCCGCCCTCTTCGATGCCGTCGCGCAGACCCTCGAGGTTCCCCTCTACCGCCTGCTTGGCAGAAAGGTGCACGACAAGACACCCCTCTCCTGGTGGAACATCGATATGTCGGTCGAAGACATGGCCGCTGAATGCAAGGAAGCCCTCGACAAGGGCTA